>JBFMBP010000077.1 GCA_040755155.1 Candidatus Omnitrophota bacterium
TTTTCTCCACTCGTTTTCTTATGAATTTAGCCATTTTACAACAAATTTAATCCCTGGGATAGGAAAAGAGCGAAAGCAGGATTCAACAAGAAAAACGATTGATTTATTACTCAAAGAAATCATAAAAATCATGCAACGACGGAAAGCCGAAAACCCATCATTCTATCTCACTCCCGAAGGCGAGAGGATGGAATTGTGAAACAAGAGTAAATAATACCAATTGTTATTTATAAAGACAATCGTAAATTTAGATTGAATTAACGTTTCGTTACACTGATATTATATTAGCGCATTTTTTCACTTTTTAGTATTCCTTTTATGGTAAATGAACTATAATAAGTAGATGGGGAACTATTTATTAATAAAATGAAATGATCGTTTTTAAGGCGGATGGGTTTTAAATTCCATATTTTTCAATATCTTAAGAAGGATATTCATTTATCAATTTATCTTGCGTCCATGAAAATAGATATCATATCGCCACTGCTGTTATTTTTATAAGACATTGAATTTGTTATAATTATATAAAGAAAGGGTATCATTAATTTATCAATAATGGACTGATAATATTGATGCTATAAAGGAATAATTACACATTATATAATTTTGATTTTTGAATTTCCTTTTTCCAATTCAATGAGATAAGGTTGATTTTGAGACCTTTGTTCTGTGATTCGATAACAAGGAATGGAGGCTCGTAATGGAAAAAAACCAACTTATTCTTTTAGTTGAAGACGAAGAATGCGTTTTAGCCGTTATGAAATCCATGCTTCGTCATTTGAAATGCGATTATATCGAGGCCAAAACCGGGCATGAAGCGTTGCGTCAGATTTACGAACGGGAAGACGATATATCTCTCATCATTCTGGATTACAAACTTCCCGGAATGGATGGCATTCAATGCCTGCAACACATTCGGCGAGTATCGAAGAAGCCCGTTATTATGACGAGCGGCGAGAGCATCCCCCAAGAAGTAACAAAACATATTGGAGCGCAAGGATTTCTGGCGAAACCATTTTCCATCGGAAATATGGAAGACGAACTCATACGCCTCCTTCATAAAAAAGAGAAAGATTCGAAGCCGTTATGAATGAAATTCCTTGACGGCTTCGAATAACGCGGCGATGTTTTCAGGAGGCGCATCGGGAAGAATATTGTGTTCCGCGCAAAATACGAAGCCGCCGCCCGGCGAAAAGATCGCCAGGCGCCGTTTTACGTGTTCTTTCACTTCGTTCGGCGCGCCTCGGCTCAAGACGCGCCGAATATCGCATCCCCCGCCCCAAAACGTTATGTCTTTGCCAAATTCCCGCTTCAAGCAATCCGGTTCCATGCGGCGGCAGGAAGCCTGCACGGGATTGACGATCTCCAATCCGGCGTCGATAAGGTCGGGAATCAAAGCGTATATGGAGCCGCAGGAATGCAGAAACGTATGCATCCGGCTGTTCCGCTTCACATAATCGTACAATCGAGCATGACGCGGCTTAAATAATTTCCGATACGTCGATGGGGCCATGAACGGCCCTTCGTTCGTCCCCAGATCGTCGCCGAAGCGGATGATATCGGCAATATCGCCCACGGCGGCGCAAACCTTTTCCAGGGTATTTAAGTGGATTTCCATAAGAGCGTCGAGCAAGGCTTCCACTTTAGCGGTTTCCGCCGCCAGATCCATGAGGAAATTGTCCATGCGCCGCAAGAAAGTTCCCCATTCGAATAGATTGCAGCCGCAAACGATCATCAGCGCCCGTTCGGAGTTTTCGTGCAGTGCGAGCGCCTTTTCTCTCAATTTTTCCCAAAAACCGGTTTCGCCCGCCCGATCCCACGGACTATGCGCCAGCGCCGCCCATGATACTTTTCCCATCGCTTCCGGCAAACGCCGAAAATCGCCGGGATAGCCGTCAATATAGGGAAAACAAGTCTGGTCGAAAAATGCCGCGCCAGCGGGCATGGAGGCGATGCGGGTTCCATCCGCCGTCAGCACATCCCGCCGTTCGCCGGGCTGCGTCGAGGGGGAGAACCAACGGGGAAAGTCCGCTTCGCTTCCATCCGGCAGCGTCGCGGGACGCCAATCCTCGTCATTAGAGTTAAAAGCGCGGCCGATGTCGATGGCGTCGATTTCAAATCGGTCCAGCGCCCAATCCTCCGGTTCCGCCAACTGCTGAACTACGTCATATACTCTTGTACGTCCTTGCTGTACGCCAAGATGTTTTTTGAGCCGGTTGTAAGCGATGGCGGAAATGCCGGAGCTGGGCGTCGATCCCAAATCCACGGGGACTCGATCCGGCTGGCGATGAGCGACGCTGGCGAGAATGCGTTCTTTTCCATTCATAGCGGATATCTTAATCGTACCCAATCACAAGTAATTTTTGATTCTTCACCGATTTATATGGGTGAAAAGTATGAATCGGCCTAGCCACTATTTCATTTTTTACTTGATTTTTCTACTTCTTGAATTCTCTCGATAATAGTCTGCTTCGTAGAATTGTTCAATGAATCTAAAAACAGTGATAAGTGACAAGTGACAAGTAACGAGTGATAAGTAAAATAAATTAAGCGAGTTACGAAATACTTTCCGCTCACCTTTTGGGTGATAAGGATGTTATTACGCATCATTATTAAAAACAAGGATTAATAATCTCATACAAATTGCCAACTGATGTTTTTAGGTTAATTCTGGGAAAACAAAAAAACTCGCAAAATCCTTCAAGTCTGAGTAAGACCGGTTAGAATGAACTTCTAACTGTCGAATTATTCTATAAACCGCATAAATAAAAAACGCCAGCCGTTCCGCTGGCGTTCGAATATAAAAAACTTTTGGCGCAATTCATTAAGCCATTACATTCAACGACTGGCCTGGAGCTAAGTCTTGCGTAGGCGTATAGGCTGGCGGCGCAGGCGGGGCGGGTTGCGTCGGCTGTTGTTCGGCGGTTACGTTGTTTTGTGCGGCTCTAGGCGCAGGCCGGGAATACGTCGCGCCGGTTGGTCCTTGCGCGTTGTTCATGTTCCGAGCCAATCCTGGCTGCGTAGGCGCATTCGCCGCCGTACCGGGACCCGTTGTCAATGCGCGAACAGCTTGTTGGCTGATTTGCACTTGATCCAGCCCATTGGTTTGGTTAAATGAAGGAGCAGCCGTTTGATTCCTTGCCGGAGTTTGGGGCGTAGTAAAAGGATTGGTTGGAGCCGTTGGAGCGGTAGGCCTTCTTGGTTGAATGCCTTGCATCTGGGTTGGATTCGTCGGTATTGCCGTTTGGTTCGTAGGTCCGTTTACCATGATAGGAACCTCGCATATATTAAATTAATGAATGAATGATAACATAAATAATATCAAAAAGCAAATACTATTTTTACCTTTTTTTATCTTTGCGATGATTCGTATTCCCTCTTCCTAATTTCATTGACAAAGCGATGCGCTTCCCGAATAGGTTCCGGCAGACGGCATTGGCGGCAAAGATGGAGAATCAACTGGGTTGATCGTTCGAAATCTATTCTATGTCCTGGACTTATAAACAAAGGTTTTACATGGTTTCTCGTTCGGACGACCTCGCCGATTTTATCGCCGTTCAATAGTAAATCGCTTTTGCCGCCGCGTTCTAATCCCGGCTCGGCATATTCGCCAACCAGGCGGCTTTTGGCGCAGCCAACCGTAATCAATCCCGATTCCACGCCGATATGGCTGGCTAGTCCTGCACGCCGGGGATGAGCGATTCCCTGACCGTCGCACACTAAAACTTGTGGAAGAGCCTTCAGCCGTTCAAGGCAAGTCTTGACTAAAGGCCATTCACGGAACGCCAAAAAACCGGGGATATAGGGAAAGGCTAACTCTTCCTCCGCCCATACTCTCTCGATCAATTCCAAATTCGGATAAGTCATAACCACAACGGCGGCATAACCTATTTTAGAAAAACGGCCGCAAGATATATCCGCCGCTCCCACAGTCTGCAGCTGATCGAAGGGCGGGAGAGCGTTATGGAGATCGACGCGGCGGGCGATCTCTTCCTGCTTCTCGCGTAAGGATGGAATATCCTGTTTCATTTCATCTTTTCTCAAGGATGGATATTGTTCATTTCGTTTATAGTGGATATCTTAATCTAAAGCGTTTTTTTAAATATGGTTCGCAATCCGTTGGATAGAATTGCCGCAATTCCATGAAACTAAAATCCGAAGTCTCCCCTTTCCTGCTCGATTCCTTATTGCATGAGATCGTTTCCCGCGGCGAATTCGTCCAAGCCTTCGACATTGTGCGGCGCGGCGGCCAGGTCTATTGCGGGCAGGCGGTGGGTTCGTCCAAGGCGTTGTTGACCATCCAACTAGCGGCGGCGGCGCAAGCGCCGGTCGTCGCCATCACGCCGGATCAGAGCGGCGCTTATCTCATGCTGGACGATGTGGAATTTTTTCAACGTGGACGGGAAGCAAAAATTCCGGTCTTCGTCTACCCTCACCTGGAAATTCTCCCTTACGAATCCCAGGCGCCGGAATTGGCCATTGGCATGGAGCGCCTAGCCCCCATCCAATATTACTTGGAGCATTACTCCAACGCGCCGGATGCTGCCAGCCCGATGATCGTCATTGCGCCCGTTTCCGCCGTTCTTAAGCGCCTGCCGCCTTTGACCCAATACGAACGCCAAGCCCTGCGCTTGCAAAGCGGCAAGGAGATTAGCCGCGACGCCATCGCCGCCTGGCTGGCGGCTCAGGGCTACGAGTTTCGCGATTTGGTGGCGCAACGCGGCGATTTTTCCATTCGCGGCGATATCGTCGATATCTACTCTTTCTCCTATCCCGATCCCGTGCGCATCGAATTATGGGGTGACGAAATCGACTCCATCCGCCTCTTCGACATCTCCACCCAACGCTCTAAAACGACCGTCAAGGAAGCTGTTTTTTACGCCAGCAACGAAGATTCGTTAATCCGGGAAGCATTAGCAGACGGAATAAGGCTGCCTAGCCTGCCATCGCTGTTGGGACCGCGCTGCGCCGTGGTCTTAGCAGGAGAAGACGAAGTAGAGAAGGAAGGAGAGAAGTTCGTTTCTCTCATTGATAAACGTTATAGAGAAATAACTACTCGCTCAGACGACGAACATGAATTGTTATTGGGCGAGGAAGATTTCCATAAACATCAACAAGCCATTTTGGAACCTCCGGAGACGCTTTATTTCAATTATGGCGAATGGGAAAACGAATTCGGCGCGCGTCCGCTGCTCTCGCTTACGGAATTCGCGCTGGATCCTGGTCCTCAGCGGATCAACTTGGGCTTCGCTACGCCAGAAATTTTCGGCGAAGACAAAAAGGAGCGCATCGCCAGTCTCATCCGCCTCACTACGGCGGGCAGCCGGGTTTTGATTGTCTGCGACAACAGCGGCCAACAAAGCCGCCTGGAAGAAATCTTCGAAACTCACCGTAAAGAGAACAACCTTCCCCCCGGCGCCGCTTTCCCGCAAACCGTCGTCGGCGAACTCCATCGCGGCTTCGCTTCCGCCGTTCCCAATATTCTTCTATGCGCCGACCGCGAGATTTTCGGGCGTTACCATCGGTTTAAGACTCCCGCCCGCGAGGGCATCGCCATGCCCATCGCCGACCTTATGGATTTGAAGCCGGGAGAATTCGTCGTGCATATCGATCACGGCATCGGGCGCTTCACCGCCATCCGGCGCATGACAAACGACGGCGTCGAGGGCGAATTTCTGGAACTTGAATATGCAGACAACGGCGTTCTCTACGTCCCCATCGATCAGGTGGACAAAGTCGGTCACTACGTCGGCGGCGAAAACGCCCAGCCCGCGCTATCGAAACTAGGAACGAAAAACTGGGAGCGCGCCAAGGCCCGCGCCCGGCAGGCGATCGAAGATATGGCGGAAGAGTTGCTTGAACTCTACGCCACCCGCCGCATCCGCAAAGGCCACTCCTTCGCTCAGGATACTCCCTGGCAGCACGAGTTCGAGGCGTCCTTTCTTTACGAAGAAACCGCCGACCAATGGCGGGCGATCGAAGAGGTCAAGCGCGATATGGAGAACGGCGAGCCGATGGACCGCCTCATCTGCGGCGACGTAGGCTTCGGCAAAACGGAAGTGGCCATCCGCGCCGCTTTCAAAGCCGTCATGGACGGCAAACAGGTCGCCATCCTCACGCCTACGACGATCCTCTGCCAACAGCATTACAACACCTTCAAGGATCGTCTCGCAGAGTATCCCGTGCGCGTGGAAATGCTCTCGCGCTTTCTCTCCAGCGGAGAGCAAAAAATCGTCGTCGAGGATGTCAAGAATAACGAAGTCGATATCTGTATCGGAACCCATCGCTTGCTATCCAAAGACATTCAATTCAGCGATCTGGGATTAGTCATCATTGATGAAGAACAGCGCTTTGGCGTCAAACATAAGGAGCGGCTGCGCCAAATCCGCAAACTGGTGGATACGCTCACCCTGACGGCGACGCCCATCCCGCGCACTCTCTACATGTCCATCTCTGGCATCCGCAACATGAGTATGGTCAGCACGCCGCCCAAAAACCGTCTGCCCATAGAAACCTACATCATGGAATGGTCTCCGGACGTGATCGAGAACGCCATCCTACGCGAACTGTCCCGCGATGGCCAGGTGTACTTCGTCCACAACCGCGTGGAATCGATTCTGCAAGTCGCCAATTACGTGCAGGAGATCGTTCCCCAGGCGCGCATTTGCGTCGGTCACGGACAGATGGCCGAGCGCGAACTGGAGACGATCATGATGCGTTTCATCCGGCGCGATTACGACATCCTCGTCGCCACCAGCATCATCGAGAACGGCCTCGACATTCCCAACGTCAATACTATCATTATCAACAAGGCCGATCATTTCGGCCTTTCCCAGCTCTACCAACTGCGCGGGCGCGTAGGACGCGACCGCCATCGCGCCTATTGCTACCTGCTCGTGCCCAGCAAGAAAGCGCTAACGCCCATCGCCCGCCGCCGCCTGCTGGCGCTTCAGGAGCACAACCAACTCGGTTCGGGATTCCACCTCGCCATGCGCGATATGGAACTGCGCGGCATCGGCAATATTCTAGGACGCCAACAGCATGGGCATATCGCCGCCATCGGCTTCGATCTCTATACCAAATTGCTCGCCGATACGGTTCATTCCCTGAAAAGAAATAAGAACATCCCCTTAGAATGGGAAACGACGCTGGAAATTGTCCCCAAAGGCTCCATCCCGCCCAATTACGTCGAAAGCAGCAAACAGCGCATGTCCCTGCACCAGCGTATTGCCAAAATCAAGACCTTCGAAGAAATCGAAAGTCTTAAGGAAGAACTATCGGATATTTACGGTAAGATCCCAGCCGAAGTGGAGCGCTTGCTCTATGGCGTAAATATCCGCGTCCGCGCCCATCAGGCGGGCATGGATATCGTTAGCCTGCGGCGCAATAAAGGCTATCTGCGCTACCACCTGAGCCAGGCGGAACGTTTCAATCCCATGCGTATTTTGGAAATGGATGGGTGGGAAGGTTTGAAACTGCTGGTAACTACAAAGGGCGACAATGTCGCCATCGAATTTCAAGATCCGCAAAACCGCGGATTCCTGGCGGACAAAGCGATTCCGCTCATCGACGCGCTGGAAGCCAAAGAAGCCCCCGTCTTCCAAAAGCCAACGCCCCCGCCTCCTCCACCGCCGCCCAAGAAAAAAATCCTCTCAAAAGCGCCGGGGAGAAAACGGTTTTATTGATATTCCGATTTGATAACTTATATTACGCAGCCATTCCTATCACCCCATCAGTTGGGTTCAGAAACTTCAAGAACCGATCCCCATCCCCTGGTTGGATAACCGTCTCGTGCAGATCAAATTTTCTGCTTAATCGGCCTCCTGCCCCTAAAAATTCTTGGATTAATTATGATGGTTGGGGATGACGTGAAAATCGGTGTTGAATAATTAAAATAAATATAATAAAAATTGTTGTCGTTACGCTATATCAATGATATATAAATTCATAAATAAAATATCTACTTTGGGGGGCAAGAAATGGATAACAGAAATAAAATTATTGTAGAACTCAGCGCCATCGTTTTCTTATTCGCGCAGATAGCCTTCTCTCAAACCGTAATATTCGATTTTTCCGGCAAAACTAAAGAAGAAAACAAAATTTCCATCCGTGAAGTCGGATTCGGAATGCTTCCCTTGGCCGATGTTTCTTTTGGCAAAATTCCGACCGACGCCGATGATCCCAGCGCGACGGATGGGCGGGGCGTGATCGTAACCGCTGATCCCGGTGAAGGGGCTATGATCTATTTTCCTCCCGTTATTACGACGCATCCCGTGCTGATTCGTTGCTATGTCCGAACAACCAATTCCGACTCCTCCGTTTATCTCGCGTCCATCGATCTGGGAAAAAATGTCTTTGTCTCTACTATGACTCCGAACTATGGCCGATTTTTCGAGAATAAATATCAGCGATTGTCTTTTCTCGTTACGTCTTCTTCGCATATAGGCATCCAACCGATCCTGCAGACCGCGGATTTTACCGAACCGGATGTTCTTACGGCGTATGTCGATAACGTTGAAATCATTATTTTGGAATCAGGAAAGTATTACAGCGAAGTTTTTATCAATGGCGGCAATATCGATCCATATAGCGTCTCCGCCGATGAATGCCCCTCGATTCCAACTCAACAAACGCCTACGCCGGTTCCCATTTCCACCTATAATCTTCCTCAAGAAATTACTATCGATATTCCCAACCTGCCAGCGGACGCAACGCCTCTCGAAATGGTCTTGATTCCCGCCGGTTCATTTGTCATGGGAAGCCCGGAAACGGAAATCGACCGCGATGAAGACGAGATGCAACATCCGGCGACCATCACGAAACCTTTCCATCTTGGAAAATATGAAATCACCAATGCGCAATGGAATTCAATGCTCAATATAAAGGAGTTGCTTCCTGCAGGAAATAGAAATTTGCCTAAAGTCAATATTACTTGGGACGACAGTTTAGCTTTTATACAACAACTCAATCTTACAAAGCAAGGATCGTTTCGCCTGCCAACCGAAGCCGAATGGGAATACGCCTGCCGCGCCGGAACGACAACAAGCTACTATTGGGGAGACAACGCCAATGACAATGAAGAATTAAATCGCAAATACGCCGTATATTCATGCGACGGAGGAGGATGCGAATCGAAAAAAGCGGGTTCAAAATTGTCTAATCCATTCGGACTTTATGACATGAGTGGAAATGTATCGGAGTGGTGCTTGAACTGGTATTATCCTTATCCTAATGCCTTGGAAGAGAATCCTTTTGGACCTCCTATCGGCGAAAGTCACGCTGCGAGAGGCGGATTTTTTTTCGGATATTCATACCAAATGCGCAGCGCCAATCGCGATTTTTATAAACCTGATAATGCTTCCGCTATTGTTGGTTTTCGAATTCTAAAAGAAGTGGAATAACAAACAATGATAATATGGCGGAGTGGCAAGGGCAAGGTTTTTTCTGCTCTTGAGTATTTCAACATAGGAGCAAGTTATGTTCAAGCGATTCATCCATATTAGTTTAGCGCTGCACTTTATAACCGGAATCGCATCGACGCAAATGGAAAATGAGGATTACGATCAATACGGCGGCTGGAAAGCTATACATTCGGTTGCGACAGGCCATTTCTACGTCAAAGAAATAGACGGCGTTTGGTGGATGATCGATCCCGAAGGCAACGCCATTCTTTCTATCGGCGTGAATTATATCAACAGTCAAGGCGATTATTCGCCGGTTACGGAGAATTCGCCTTTTCAGGAGTATGTGAGTGAAAAATATAATCAACATTTTGATGTTTGGTACGAAGAGACGGCGAAACGATTGCAAGAATGGAATTTCAATACGGCGGGAGCATGGTCGAATGAATTTTATTTACATAAGCTGCCAATCTCTTTTACCGATTCCTTTGAGGATAACGATGGAAATAGAACCAACGATTGGTACTATGGCATCCCTTTGAACATTTTCAACTATTCCGGTTATGTAAACAGGTTAGCATTTTCCTTTGCAAAATTATATAATAATAATCCTTATTGCATTGGCATTTTTTCCCACAACGAACTCCGTTGGGGGCCGGATTGGCGCAGCAATCGATCCCTTTTGCTCGATTTTCTAGTATACAATCCCGACGATCGAAAGGGATTCGACGCCGCCGTGCAATTTGTCAAAGAGAAGTATAAAACCATTGACGAATTGAACTGGCAATGGGGAATCCAAGCGAGAACCTTCAATACCATCTCTTACGATACGGCGCGTTTCCCTCCTTCAGAATCGCGCGCGGAAGCAGAAGAGGAATTCTTGACCTTTTATGCGGAAACCTATTTTCAAACTTTCCGGGATGCTTTCACCCAACACAATTTACAGCAATTATATCTCGGCAATCGCTTTGCAGGCGATATTCCCGCGCCCGTTTTGAAAGTCGTCGGCAAATACGTCGATATCGTATGTCTTAATACTTATGAACTTGCGCCCCCCATCGATCAGTTGGAAGAGATTCACCGGACAACCGGCCGTCCGATCATGATTACGGAATTCTCGTTTCGCGCTAGGGATTCGGGATTGCCCAATACGATAGGCCCGGGTACTCTCTTAGCGACTCAGGCGGATCGCGCTAGCCATTATCGATCTTTCGTCCAACAAATTTTATCCTTGCCGTATATGGTAGGCTATCATTGGTATCAATATATGGATCAACCTTATGAAGGCCGCTTTGACGGACAAAACAGCAATTACGGCTTGGTTACCATTCACGACGAGCCTTGGCAAGAGTTAGTAGACGCCGCTAAAGACGTAAATCGAAAAGCCATGGAAATTCATGCCGCATCCAAGTCGGCCGTCCCTTCTTGGCCGGAGTTTTAAAATAGGCTCTCACACAAGATGCGCTCCGCTATCTTTCAAAAAACCTTATTCCAAAACGCTCCATTCCAATATGCCGCCGCTATAGTCCTTTAGCAATTCCACCTCCACGCGCAGGGAGGTGGTCGTTACGGCGTCGAAATCCGCATGGTTGAATTGATGGAGCGCCGTTCCATATTCCGAAACGCCAGCAATCGGCTTCCAATCCTTTCCGTCTTTGTAGAGCAATTTCCACGATTGCGGAACGCGGCAGCCGCCCTTGTCGCGGTCGTCGAACCAGTAGATTTGTACCGACGATACAGTCTGGGATTTGGGAAAATCATACTGCGCCCATTCTGTCGTACCCTTGCGATCCCGCCAGGTGAAGCGCGGGATGGATGCGTCGTTCGAACTTTTGGATTCGATTCGGTCGTTCAGCGCGTCAAGGTTCGCGCCTTCTCGCGAAGAAGAGGCGCGGCTTTGCGAGGCGATAGTGGGGAATGGCGTTAAAGCGGGAATTTCCGGCAGCCACATCGCCATCGCGCCCGCCTTGCGATTGTCCCAGGCGTAATAGGGAATGGCGGTAAACGGAACCTTCTTCCAATCGGCGGCGGGACGATAGAGTTTCCCCTTCCATTCTTCCTCGCTGCGCATCGCAGCCTCGCCCTCGATAACAACGACGCCGCCGAGCAAGTCCGGACGACGATTAGCGGTCACTTGCGCATCGCGCGGCAATGCCAGTTTAAATACGTCGGCGGCATTGTCGATTTCTTCCAGGCAATAGACCATCGGGCCGCGTTGCAAGGCAAGACGCCCAACATCCTCTTTCACGAAGGGATGGGCTTCAACGCGCTGGATGGGCATGGGCAAATCCAGTTGAATCGCATCGCCCCGTTGCCAGCGGCGTTCGATGCGGGCGTAGCCGTTATTCATAACATAATCCGCTTTGCGGCCATTGACGCGCAAGCTCGCGCCCTGGCGCCAGCCGGGGATTCTCAAATTCATGGCGAATTCCGCTGGTTCTTCGGGATCGACGTTGACGCGGACGGCTCCATCCCAGGGATATTCCGTCGATTGAGACAACGTCAAGAGAACGCCGTTGAGGGAAAAACGGGATTGGCTGCAGATATATAAATTGATATACGCCCCATCCTGCCCGGCGGCGTAAATATACTCGCCGATTTTAGGGATAAAACGCGCGACGTTCGGCGGACAACAGGCGCAACCGAACCAATATTGCCGATGCTGATGGCTGTCGGCGACTTTGCCGCCGCTGGGATCGAATTTTTCCGGTCCATGACTGGCCAGGGGATTGCGATAGAAAAATTTGTCTCCATCGAGAGAAACGCCGGACAATAAGCCGTTATAGAGCGATTGTTCGAAGACATCCATGTACTTGGCGTCCCCGTAAAGCCAATTCAGCCGGGCATTGAAGAAAGCCAAGGCGATGGCGGCGCAAGTCTCGGAATAGGCGTCCTCATTGGGCAAATCGTAACCGCCGGAAAAACCCTCGCCGTGTCCGGAAACGCCGATGCCGCCGGTGATGTACATTTTGTGCGTCGTCATATCTGTCCAGACGCCATCCATCGCCTTGAAATAGCCCTTATCGCCCGTAATCGCCGCCAAATCGGCGACGCCGCTGAAGAGATACATGGCGCGCACGGCGTGTCCGAATACGTGCATTTGCTCGCGCACGGGAATATGATCCTGAGCGTATTTCCCATATAGTTCCCGTCCATCGGCGCGTCCGCGCTCGTCCACGAAAAACTGCGCCAGTTGCAAATAACGCTCGGCGCCCGTCAGACGATAGAGTTTTACCAGCGCCAGTTCGATCTCTTCATGGCCGGGAACGCCATGACGCTTATCCGGGCCGAAGATGGATTCGATGAGATCGGCGTACTTAATGGCGACGTCGAGCAGCGTCCGCTTGCCCGTCGCCTGATAATGGGCAACGGCAGCTTCGATCAGATGCCCGGCGCAATAGAGTTCGTGCATGTCTTTCAGGTTGGACCAGCGCTCCTTCGGCTTTACCAGGGTGTAGTAGCAATTAAGGTAGCCATCTTTCTGTTGGGCGGCGGCGATCGTGGCGATAATATCGTCCACTTTCTTATCCAGCGCGGGATCGAGATGATTGGCGAGAGAATAGGACGCCGCTTCCAGCGCCTTGTAGACGTCGGAATCATTGAAATAGATGCCTTCAAACTCGCCTTCCATCAGCCCCGCCGCTTTGGCGAAATTGCTGATGCGCCCGGTTTTTTCGCACCATTCCAAATTTTTGGGAATCGTTACCGTGCGGTTAATTTCCAAGCGCGGAGACCAGAAACCATCCTCGATTTTCACTTCGGTATAGGGTATAGGCGAGAGTTTTTGATAGGCCTTGTCCGCCGCGTTGGCCAATAGCAATGCAGAAAAAAAGATTGCGGCAAGAAATGGAATAACCCGGGTCATGAGGCATCCTCCAATCATGGACTTGATTGTCTTTAAGTACGATTATTCTCGATCAATCAAATCATAATTCAATATCCGGCGTCAAATTCCAGCGTTCATTCTATTTATTTTTTATGAAAAACGATTTCGTTTTCTTATGCGATATATACATCGCCTTTTTTCTGTGTATAATGGCGCCGTTCTGATTCGTAAGCGTAGTTTTCACCATAATTAAGCGGGTTTTCCCGCTTTTCGTAAAGGAGAAGAAAACTTATGAAAACTTCCTTTCGACGGGCCGCCTTTCCTCTAACTCTGGCTATTTTCCTGCTCATCGTATTCTTAAACCCGCAGCCGCTTCAAGGCGCCGTCCTTCAAGTGAAAAAAGACGGGACGGGAGACTATACCACCGTGCAAGCCGCTCTCGATGCGGCGAAATCGGGAGATACCGTTATCGTAAACGCTGGAACCTACACGGAAGACGTTAACATCGGCGATCTTAACGCTCCCTCCGTCAAGAAAGACAACGTTACGCTCAAAGCCGCCGAGGGCGCAACCGTGGAAATTATTTCCGCCAATACCAAATCCAGGGCGGGAGGTTTATTGCTGGCGGGCATCGACATTGGTCCCCAAGATATGGCGGGCTTCGTCGTCAACGGCGACGGCGTCGTCGTGGAAGGAATTCATTTCGTGCAGCCTGTCTCCAACGTGAGCGGCATCAACCGTAACGTGTGCGTAACCGTATGCAGTTCCAACGTCACGTTTCGCCGCTGCGAGATCGTCGGCCCCTCGACGGACGACGGACCAACGCAAAACTTTGGCGGCGACGTAGTGGGGCTGGCATTCGCCAGCGCGGACGTATACCGGATATCGCAAGGATTGAGCGCTCCCCCGACGAATCTCTTATTGGAAGACTGCAAAATTCATCACGCCGAATACGGCGTTGCCATCGAGGATTTTTTGAATATTGGCTATTCGGCGCTGGTGACGCTGAAGAATTGCGAAGTCTATTACAACCGCTATGGCGTGGAATCCAACGACGGCGGTTATCAATTGATCGACAGCCATTTCCATCATAATCTCATCGGAGTGCAATTTTCCGACGACGCCTCCGCTATCTCCCATTGCGTCATCGACTACAACCAGGAACATGGCGTGAATCTCAACGGCGGCGAAGGCGACGCCAACGAACCGCCGGAACATCCTAGTTTGAAAATCGACAACTGCGACATCGCCCATAACGGCGGCGATCAAAACCACTACGGAATCCGCGTCCGTTATGGAACTTTGGAAGTTGTCGATACGATTGTCCGCGATAACGCCGGCGCCAACGTTTTTTTCGAAGCCATCGATACAGGAGAAACCACCGCCAAGATCGATCGCTGCGATCTCTATAAATCGCTCCTCGGCATCGGCGTCAAGACGACGGATAGTCCTAAAAATATCATCAATGTTTCGATAACCAACTCCATCATCGTCGATGCTGACGGCATCGAAAACAACATGGAACCGCTGGCGGACTTCACTGTGGAGTATTGCGACATTTTCGTTACGGGCGATCAATTCATGGGGGAAATTATCAAACAAAGCAATATTCTGAAAGTCGATCCCGCATACGTTGACGCAGACGCGGGCGATTTCACTCTCAAGCCGAATTCGCCTGTCGCCGAAGCGGGAAAGAATAGCGGGCGCATGGGGTCCAAAGGCGTAGCGGCGCCTATTAACGACTGGATGGTTCTTGAGTAGATTATGATCCTATGTTTTTTTGCAGAATGGCGGCGGATTGGATGAGCTCATTCAATCCGCTTTTTGATTTTTCTTCTCTCGGCGCATTTAACCAACTTAAGGGATAACGCCGCAATAGTATTTTCCGCGGCATCCCAAAAAACATCCGAGGAATCCGAGATTCAATAATTTTGCGCTATTCGCGCCTTTTCGCGCTTTCTCATTGTAAAAATTCAGCCATACTAAGCATCTAGCCTTACTGCTCATGAGAGATTCCTTGATATTGGATCGAAGACAAGCAATGGATCGGGACCAACAGCGCGTTATTGGAATACTATTATTGATCGTTGGAGCTGTTTTTTATTTTCACTCTTCCGTCTATCAATCCTATTACTCCCATCGCAACGATTTCGCCCATCTCTATTTGGGCGGCTATATAGCGGATCGGGGCGGGAATTTTTTTGATTTCAACTTGATTTGGAACGCCAAGAATTATTTGCATATCCCTACTGGCCTCAATCCGTTCGTCTATCCTCCCTTCTTCGCAATTTTACTCATTCCGCTGAGCCATTTCTCCTATAATAACGCCTGGACGCTCTTTTTCGTTCTCAGTCACGCAGCGTATTTTTTCTCTCTCGCTCTCATCGTGCGCAGCTTCCGCCGCGAAGAGGAATCAGCCTGGCTTTGGTGGGGAGGATTGATGGCCTTGTCCGCCTGCTTCATTCCACTGCCCAAAACCTATTCCGCCGGACAGATGAATACGTTCATGCTGTTGATCCTTAGCGGCGGATGGTTTTTATGGCAAAGAAAGCGCGAGGCGGCGGCGGGCGCCGTCATCGGCTTGGGAGCGGCAATCAAAATCACGCCCGCTATTCTATTGCTCTATTTTCTTTGGAAAGGCCGCTGGCGGGCGGCGGCGGGCGGATTCGTAGTCATCGGCTTATCGATTATTATTTCCTATTCCTGTTTCGGCGCAGAAATCCATCGATCCTTTCTGCGCGAAGCGCGGCAGATGTCTTACGGCTCTTCCACGTGGTCTAACCTGCCACCGCCGTATGATCGCTTCAACCAGCATTACCACGTAGAACCACACAACCAGGCGCCGTCCGCCCTCTGGCATCGCCTTCTGACCAACAATCCCTCTACGCAAGGAGCCGCCAACTCGCCCCGGACGGCGAAGGCGTTTTCCTATCTGACGGCGCTGGCGATTCTGGCCGCGTTGGCTTGGGGAAATAAGTTAGGCTCCGGCGAATGCCGGATCGAAGAATACAGTTTATGGATTCTGGGAATGCTGCTATTGCCCAGCTTGTTATGGGATCACTATCTCGCGCAAGCGATTTTGCCCATCGCGGCGGCCTGGCGTTTGGCGTTGGATGGACGGTCGCGCGGCCTCGTTCTTCTGGGCCTATCCATCGCCATCATGGCGATTCCCTTTCTGCACGACCATCCGCTCTACAAGGAAGGGTGGATGACGCTTTTCATGTCCTTAAAACTTTTCGCGCTGTTGCTGCTGGGCATTTATTTTTTCTTGAACTTGCCAAATCGAAACGCCAAGGGAAAATTTCCCTGCGACGAATATCCTGACTTCGAATAGATAAAATAACTCATGTTACGCGCGATGAGTAATTAAAGGAATCTCTTATTCTCGTCGTTCGAATCACGAAAACATAAAAGGAAAAAGAAAAACACGAAAAAAATGGTTGACGCAAAGGATCGCGCCGAATGAAAGATTTTTCCGTGATATCCAAAAGAATCCGTGAAATCCGCGATTCGAATATTTCGTGGAATTCGAGTTATTTCGTGTTTTCGTGATTCAAAAACGTAACTGATATAAAGTCCATTCGCCGCTCTTGGATGGTTTTTCCAATGCGTAGGCGGGACGCCTGCACACCCAGGCTGCGTAACATGAGTAAAATAAGATAGATCGTGTTTTTCTACTCAGCGGCGCCGCGTTAACAAAGTATTGAAGGGCTTTTTAACGATGACCTTAATCAATCGCATCGAAATCAATCCTGATATCATGCTGGGCAAACCTGTGGTTCGTGGAACCAGGATTCCAGTGGAACTCATCCTGCGCAAACTCAGCGAGAGAGCAAGCGAGGCGGATTTTCTGGATGCCTTTTCTCAGTTGACGCCTGAGGACATACAGGCGGCTATCCTTTATGCCGAAGTAATGAAGGATATGAAGATGAAAGACCTTTCAAGAGAGAAATTCAGGGCTATTTTTTTATTTCTATATTGATGTATGATAATAGAGATTAGAATTGGCGAAACAACCCGGAGGTAGTAATGATCGGTTATTTCGATACGGATTTAGGACGAGTTCAAATTTCCGCCACCATCGTTCGGCGATTCATCATGAAAGAGGTGGAAAAAAATCGTTCTTTTCGCTTTCCGGGAACGAAACAGGGGGAGCCGGTCAGCCGAAAAACGGCGGAACGCTGCATTCGCGTCAACTTCGTCGAAGGACATGTGGAAGCGATTTTGATTATCTCCGTCCTCTATGGAACCCGGATCATCAAGGAAGCCCGCGAGTTGCAAGGCAAAATCGCCCGGACGCTGCAATTGGGCGCCGGATTGAACGTCGATAAGATTTCTATCAATGTAGAGAGCGTTTTCGAAATGGAACCGGAAAAAACGCCGCTGTTGCTGGATCACGAATCGATGCGCGCCAATGCCGTCAATCAATAAGAGAGCCTGATAGGAAGTTCATGAGACAACTTACCCTGCTGGCGTCGTTTGTCATCTTAATCTGTCTATCCCTCGCCTGTTGGCTGATCGTGTTGGGGAACAGTTCATTGCTGTTGGGCATCAGCGTTTGGCTTCCCAATATCTATATGGATGCATGGGGTAAAATCGCATTTTGGGCGTTTGCTTTGCTTTCGCTGGGTTGCAGCCTGTCGTTGCTGGCGATGATTTTCGGATTCGAACCCCGAATGCGCAAGCATATCATTTTGGAAGACGAATCCGGCGCCATCGGCGTCTCGTTGGACGCCATCGAAGACTTCATCAAACGCAAAGCCATCAACATCAACGGCGTGCGCGATCTGCATGTGCGGGCGGAAGCGGTCGAGGGCGAGTTGTTGCTCAAAACCAAGGTCGTGCTGGAACTGCAACGCAACGTGCCGGAATTCACGAAGATGTTCCAGGAAAAAATCCATCGCGAACTGGTGGATACCCTCGGCCTGCAAAACGTGAAGGAAGTCCAGGTTCTCATACAAAAAATATTGCCGCGAGAGACGAAATCCGAACCGATTCTCTTATCCCCACCCGCGCAAATTTATCTCAAAGAGCCGGATGAAGAAAATTCCCCCGGCGAGGATCATCCCACGAAAATCAACAACGCCTAAAACCAAAGGACGAACATGAACATCAGCCGCGAAGAAGTCAAACATATCGCTCTCTTGAGCCGCCTGGAACTTACGGAAGACGAAGCGAAACTCTATACCGGCCACCTGGCGGAAATACTGCAATACGTCGAAAAATTGAAAACGCTGGACGTGTCGGACGTCGAGCCGATGTCCCACGCCGTGCCCATGTCCAACATCTTCCGCGAAGACGAAATCGCGCCTTGCCTCAGCAACGAAGAAGCCCTCAAAAACGCCCCCGACAGCGCTCCCCCCTTCTACCGCGTCCCCCGCGTTACGGAATAAGCGGTAAATTTATGACCATATTCGTACTCGCCGCCAATTCTCAAGAAAAAGCTATTGAAAAAGTCTTCGATTTCGTCGAAAATAAAGACCAAACCGAATGGCTCAACTTGGAGCGTTCCAGCGTCGCTTTGGTCGCTGACGACGAAAATCAAAGCGTGGTGAAGATGCGTCCCGCCGTCATGCGCACTGGCGGTCCCAAGATCGGCGTCGTCATGGGCGATGTGCTCTACTTGAAAGCTCAGCCGGTGGCGGGAAAGGGAAACTACGGCGTGTTCGGCCAGCGCATCGTCCAAATACCCAACCTGAAGTATATCCAGTTCCAAGGGGGAGAGGAAATCCTCGGCGGAGCGTAGTATCCCGTCGATTTCCATCTCCTGGTCGAGACGCGCAAGGATGCCGGCAGTCCCTGGCAGGCGGATGCCGCCTTCCCCGCCCGCGGACTCGATCCCAACCGCGCCGTCAGTCCTGGTTCCTGCTGGTTCATGGAGGATTTGACGCAATGGGCGGGCCAGGAAGTGCGCCTCTCGCTCATAGGAACAATCTTCGAGTGAAACAAAGAGAAAACGGAATATAGCAGGAAGGGACAATGGAAATATGTTAAACACGAACCGAAATAATTTCCAAGACGATAACCGCATCCGACGCAGAACATTTCTGCATAAGTCGATGGCCGCTTCAACATGCGTTATATTGGGATGTAGCTTTGAAGAACATAACCTGCTCGCGCGGGAAATCGAACAATCCCCGCCCAATCCTTCGCTTGGTTCCAGCAACAATATGAAAATGGGTCGAATTGGCAAGCTTTCAGTATCCCGCTTGATTGTTGGGGGAAATCTAACCAGTGGAATCGCTCATAGCCGCGATTTAATTTATGTCTCTCCCTTGCTGAAGAATTACTTTACTGATGAAAAGATTTTCGAAACCTGGGAATTGTCCGAGGAATGCGGAATCAATTCGGCGATTCTTCGGTTAGACGATCAAGTCATCCGGCTTACGCACAAATATTGGAACGAGCGGGGCGGCAGGCTTCAGTGGATCGCGCAAATCAAGCCTCGAACCATGGACGTCGAACCGTTTCGCGCCGATATAAAACGCGCGATAGATAATGGAGCCGTTGGCGCCTACATCCAGGGGAATGTTTCGGATTGTCTCGTAAAAGACAACCGTCTCGATCTTCTGGAAAATGCCTTGCAGTGCATAAAGGACCAAGGCGTAATTGCGGGGATCGGCGGGCATTCGCTTGAAGTGCCGATCGCCTGCGAGAAAGCTGGATTGGAACCCGATTTTTATCTCAAGACATTACATAGCCGAAATTATTGGACATTCAATCCGGCTAATGATCCGTGGGAGAAATTTCATGTCAGTACGGGGAAAACGTATGACAATGTTTGGTGTACGGAACCGGAAGAAACCATTGCGTTCATGGAGAAAGTGAACCGGCCTTGGATTGCTTTCAAGGTAATGGCGGCTGGAGCCATCCATCCCAAAGAGGCGTTTCAATACGCCTATGCCAATGGAGCGGATTTTATCTGCGCTGGAATGTTCGACTTTCAAGTGCGAGAAGATTCCATCATCGCAAGCGAGTTACTGTCCAGCCAGATGGCGCGATCTCGGCCTTGGCGGGGATGAAGAAAAACCAAGTTGTTTGCATTCTGTCCGGGTGAAAGGATTTGCGGACGCGGGAACTATTCTATGCCGTAAGATAAATAAGTCCCATCTATTCATTCGATTAAACAAATTCTATTGACGGTTTTAAAATTAGAAAAAATGGGGGACAACCGTATATGATTGTCCCCCATTAATGCTTTTTACCTTTTTACATATCCAGCCAATTCGTTATGCTGGTTTCTGCGGACAATACAATCTTGAAATATCGAGATGAACCGCTTGGATCCGTAGGAGCCGTTAATTGCAGCGAATTTTGACTTTTCATGGAAATCGTTTTCGCTCCAGCTAACGGCATCTGCGTTGCGGGATCCAGTTCTACTAATTCCGCTTTGGATACGCCGGAAAAACTGGTTGTATCCCACGTTATCGCTGCAGGTATTTTTGTTTTCTGATCGATTTCGAGAATCCATTCTTGTTCGCCGTTCATACTGCGAATATCTCGGACGGTATTGACATAATCGATTCCCGTGTTAGTCCAAAAATATGCATTGCCATCCGAATCGGGAACTGCGGGCGGCGCCAAGTAATCTTCTATGCCTATTCCATCCACGGCGGCGGCGTCCCTCCCCATCTCTAAACTCGCTAAAGGAGCTTGTCCGATAGAAGGATTCAAAACGTATATTCGCGCCGGATTCTGAACGGATGCAGGTTTAGAGACCGGACCTCTTCCAAGTACTTTTCCTGAAGGGGTTTCAAATAATGTAACGGGAGCGTTCACTTGGAACCAATATCCCTTTTGCAACTCCAAGTAATCTGTAGGAGCAATTGGAATGTATTTCTTGGCAACGTTGTCGTATCCCCAAACGACTCCTATTCCTTCCGTACTGCGCAATACTTCGTCATTCACTCCAATAAGGTTCCATATTGGAAGCAACGTGATGGGAAGATTATTTTCCCGATAACCTTTTATTTCATACGTACTATTTTGAGCAACAAAAATCCAATAGCCCTTATGGGTTTCGAATTTGTAAGGTATTTCGTATTGCGATATTTGAGGATTGTAGGTCCATATTGGAGTATTCACGCCGAAAACGATTTGAGGAGTAATATTATTGTCAACGCTTAAAGGAACGGATATCAAATTCCATCCCTTTATCAGATTGTAAGTTACCGACTCCACAGTCACTACTTTAAAATTAATCTGGTAGTAAAATTTACGCGCTACGAATCCCCCTTGAGAAGCAATGTTGATTAAGGATTCCTTTTGCATGTCCATCGATTTTCCGGTGGGTATTTCCTGAGCATCCGTAGGCACAAGATAGGCGATAAGGCGAACATTCGCGAGAACAGGCAACGAAGCCGGATTCCACTGGATCACCGCTTCCTGGTTGGGAGGAACGGTAATGATTAACTTCCATTTCATATTTTCCGTATTGACATCCCGCATATCTTTCCACAATTTGCTTTTTTCAGCGACATCGTTAATAAGGAAATAGGCTTCTCTTCCCGATGGATCGGCTGGAGGACTTAACGTGTCAATGCCGACATCGTATTTATCGGTTGCTCCTTCTTTCTTTCCAAAAGCGAGTTGGAAGTTGGATGGACCGATTTTTATGGATATTGGAAATTCAAATGGCCCAATTATCGGATTTATTGATGGAGTATAAACGGGAGGTATTGTAGGCGTATTTGTTGGTTTAATTGTAGGGGTATTTGTGGGCGTATTTGTTGGAGGAATAACCGGAATAGGCGTATTTGTCGGGGGAACAACAATAACAGGCGTATTTGTTGGGGGAATAATTGGAACGGGCGTATTTGTAGGGGTAAAAATTGGTACGGGCGTATTGGTGGGGGTAATTGTCGTAAACCCTGGAATATCAACATCTCTCTGATAATAGTATATCCCGTCTCCGCCATCGCCGCCCCAAACGACATTATTTGACGTAAATTTTCCGCCTCCGAAGCGAAGATCGCCTATCGTAGAGCTAGTATCATCATGATATATTACGAGAACAGAACCGCCGCCGCCGCCGCCGCCATAACGATTCGTGGATTGACCGCCAATAGCGGATATTTGGATATTCGAACTGCCGATTTTATTGGCAAATACGCATACAATACCTCCTCCAGCGCCTCCCGCAATTTTCTTTGCGTCTATGGAAGAGTCGATATTATGGTTATAGCCTTTTCCGCCGCCCCCGCCGATAAACAGTTTATGCAGGAGCAATTCTCTCGAATAGGGATAAAGGTCGACAATATTTTTCCCTCCGGTAATCAACTTTCTATGGTTGAAATTCCATATACCGTTCAAACCATCGGCGCCGTTTGCGCCGCCGCCGCCGCCGACAATCGTATCCGTTGGCAGCTTATACGAATTAAAATAAAGAAACTCATCTGCGTTATCCGGTTCTGGGGCTTTCACTTCTCTTTGCCCATAGTGATTCAACGTTACGTAAACGCTGCCGAATTGATTTCTTTTTATTATTTCATTATCGCTGGTTGCAGATTCACTATTAATGATATTAAGGCGTCTTCCTACCACAATATCCATATCGCTATCTTTATCCACATCATCGACGGCTATAGCATGGATGTCATCGTCATCACTACTAAAACTCAGCAATGGAACAAATTCCACAGATCCGAAACTGTCTACGCTCGTCAAAATGATTTGGCTTGGAGTTTGATTTTGACTCCATTTACCGCCAATTACCATATCCATAAAATTGTCCTTGTTCATATCTTTCAAGACCAAGGATTGAATATCTTTGTATCGGTTATAAGGAATTGACTTGACGAAATTTCCTTTGCCGTCATTAAGATAAATAAAGATATATTGTCCAGCGGAAACTATATCCAAATCGCCATCTTTGTCCATATCCGCTAAAGCAACGCAGTTTGTAACTTCTCCTTGGCCGAATATCCGTTTATTCGTATCGCGGAAATTGCCGCCTTCTCGTATTATGTTGTTATTACTGTCTTTTTCCGGTTGATTGATATAGACAGAATTAACGCCTTTCGCATTACCGGTAACTAAATCTGGAAAACCGTCGCCATTAACATCGCCAAATGACAGGGAGCGTATTTGATCGTCTTCTTGTCCGATAATTTTTACATCTGGAAATGGTTTAGTAACCAATCCATTCATGTATTTTTCGACGGAATTGAGATAGACATAACAGACGCCGGCGTTGCCCACCGCTAAATCCATATCCCCATCTTTATCCACATCGGCGAAAGCAAGCGCATACGTTTGACCAATTTCAGAAACGTCCAGGATATCCTTTTTCAGTTGATAACCATTACTTCCATAATTTCCTTTCCCATCATTGAGATAAATAACCACGTTATGGCGCGTCACGTCATTTTCTTTGGTCGCAACCCATTTTCCCACAGCGATATCATCCCAACCGTCTTTGTTAACATCAGCTATGGCCACGGCATTCGTAATTTCCGTGTTGTTTGCGTTCGTACCCAAACTTTGAAACGATCCCCAATAATCAAGACCATTATTGTAATAGACTACGTTTTGTCCGTCTTCGCACCCTACTACGATGTCCAAATTATCGTCTTTGTTCAAATCCTTCATTGCAATAGCGTTGATATGATCGGAACCGGTTCCGAAATGGCCCATATCTTCAATCATGGGCGTTCCATCCGAATCGACGATAATGGGCGCATATTCCGATCCAGCTTTAATCTGGGGTTGCAATAAATAATTCATTTGATTGTAGTTCCCTACAATCACTTCCGAGATAAGATCATTATCGATATCAGCCACGAGAAGGCATGTCGTTTGACTGCTCGCTTTATCGTTCGCGTTGCTGAAATAGAGGTATTTATTCGATGGGAACGTTCCGCCTTGATTTAAATAAACAATCGAACGTTGCCCGTTGTCATTCCCCACGATTAAATCCAGTTTTTGATCTTTGTTAATATCGTATAAAACCAATGAACGAGTCGAATCTTTCCCCGTGCCGAAATTGACTATTTTTGTACTAATATTGTTACCGTCCCTTTCGTGAAATGAAATATAGTTTTGTTCCCCATAATTTCCCGCCGCTATATCCGGTCTACCATCATTATCCACATCCCCAACCGTTAAACAAGCCGTTTTGTCGTTACCGGATCCAAAGGGGAGCGCTTGATTGAAATGGCCATTCTCGTTGATATATACGGCGTTTTGCCCTTCCCAATTGCCTGCGACAATATCCAAATCGCCGTCGCCTAAGTAATCGCCGTTTTTCTCCCAATCCACCAAAACAAGACACGTTGTACGATCGCTTCCTGTTCCGAAAGAAATGACTCGATCATCGCTAAATTCACCTTTCCCATCGTTCAAATAGACAAGATTTTGTTCCCCATCATTGCTAACTACAATATCCAAGTAAGTATCGTTATTGATATCTCCCACCGCAACGGACTGAGTGTGTTCGCGCCCAAGACCAAAAGACTTATGATCGACTAAACCGATCATATCGTCCTTAAAATTCAGCAAATTTCCTCTACCATCCGTATAATAAACGATGTTTTCTTGTCCATCGCACCCCATGACAATATCGATTCCGCCATTGTTGTCAAAATCCCCCACGGCAACAGAAGTTACATTTTCTTGAGCGGTTCCAAGGAATTTTACGCCAGCAGTAAATTTTCCTTGTCCTGAATAACTCTGTTGTTTGAGATTGTTCATATAAATTATACTTTGACCGCCTACATAGTAAGGATCGGTGCGAAGTTGTCCCGTTCCTCCCACCGAAGTTAATTCACCATAACTGGTCGAATTGTTTCCAACGATTAAATCCATATCGCCGTCATTGTCGATATCGGCGAGCGCCATCGCTCGAGTGGAGTCGTTTTGCGTTCCCACTTTACGAATCGAGCTGAGAGTGCTGGCGTTGCCGCCGGCATTAACGCCGCCATAGATGTCGCCATCGGCGGTTTGTCCGCCGCCGCTCCCAACGCTGGGAGCAAATCCTTTGCCGTCCACATTGATTTTTATATCGTTTAGCGTATTTTGCACGCGAAAAACGACTAAGCCGTATTTTGAGCTTGTAATCGTTCCGCCCCCTTTAACCTCTTTATAATTGGGTACACGTTGTAAAATCACCGTCTGCGAATTTTCTATACCATCGGTTTGTCCCCAGTTTCCATATTCCTTGACGAGATTCGTCAGGAACGTAATTTTCTTTCCCGACATTTCTTTAATTCGTAAAAATTCGTAATTTCCAATATTTTTCCAACGGCGATTTTGCGCCGTTATCTTTATAAGCATCACTTCATCACCGACTTTTAACGTACTTGTCAATGGAGCGTCTTTGAGAGTCGCCGTATTTAGCGAGAGACTATACACTTCATAAGCAACTCCATCTCCTTTAACACTCAAATCATAGGTGCTGGTTGTGGGAACGGTTAAAACTCCGTCTGCACCGTTTCCGTATCCGAAAAGAGTAGACGGATAATCTTGCCCTTGAGCGGGAAATCCTGCTCCTCCGAGAAACAACAAAACGGCGATCGAAAGCATACAAGTATTGCGATTTAAATTTTTCATGATCTCTCTCCTTTTTTTGAGATATTATTTCTATGGTAAAGTGTTTTAAGCCCAAAAATAACGCTGCATTTATTTTCTCGCTATGGACCGCTCATCAAAAGAAACAATCGTTCTAAATAGAGAATAAAGTAAGGCAAAAGTTTTATTACTTCTGCAATCAATTGCAATTCGCTTTTATGCATTATTCTATCTCACGATTGTATGAATTAATCCATTTTTTTCCATATATTCATGAGTGTGGACGGTTCTGATATCGTGATGCGAAATACTCGAACCATAGGTTCCTTACCCTGCGATTTCATAAAAGATACAGCGTTTTGATTTCTCAATTGCACCGGCGCTGCGCTGGTTGACGGCCTATGCGTGTTGTAATCGAGTTCCACCAATTCCGCCGTCTCCAAAGCAATAAATTGCGATGAATCCCAGCGGAGAGAACCTTCTCCTTCGGTTTTTTGCTCTACGAGCAGCAGCCATTCTTGCTTCCCTTTCATGCTCCGAATATCCCGCACCGTTTGTTTATATTCGGCCCCTGTAAGGAAATAGGCATTTCCCCCCGCCGCCTGCACATGAGGCGCCGTATAATCTTCGCGTCCCGATTCGTCCGACGCCTCTACATCCCGACCCAACTCCAACGTTTGAATCGGCGCATCCTCAAACTGCGCCATAAACGTGTAAAGGATGGCGGGATTGGCTTCCGGCGAGGATTGACTTTGCGACATTCTTCCAATTCGCTTCGCTCGATATCCCGACAACATATAAACGGGATAATTCTCGTCGTTGTACACTTGATAGCCTTTCCCGCGCTGCAACTTGCTTGTAGTATTCAACAACATCATTTTTTCATCCTTCTCATATCCTTTCCCTGGCTCATATTCAAAAATTCGAATCTTATTTTGTATCCTATTCACCGATACTTCCTCGCACACGCCGATCAAATTCAATCCCGGCTCCAATGCGATCTCTCTATTGGGTATTTCAATTCCCTTAATCCACATAGTCTGATCCATATCCGAATACACCCAATATCCCTCGAACAAATTGAGAAAAGCGGGATGCTCCTCTTTTTGCGCAAAATTATTATATCTCCAGATGTTGACATTCGGCCAAAGCAAACTTTCCGGAGGCAACCATGCGTAAAAAGACAAAGACAATGGAATGGAAATTAAATTCCAGCCCGATTTAATCTCCAATTGAAAATAGTCTTGTTTCATATCAACCGTGATAAAGAGATTAAACATACGAGAGGAATATTCCGTACTAACCATATAATATATATTCTTAAACATGTCTAAGCTAGAATCTTTTTCCTGCAAATAGACTTTGCCTGTAACCGATGCCGGAATATCCCATCTCATCACCGCATATTCGTTCGCCGGGAGATCCAGCGTTACTTGCCATTTAAGTATCTTATTTTGAGGATCGGGATATGTCAGACCTCGATAATCCTTAGAAAAGCCAGAGAAGTTTGAAGTTCTTTCCCCCAAATAAATCAGATCGCTGTTCGGCGCTATTTCATCAAACTCTGCGTCATATTTATCTGTTGCTCCCGAATTCGTTCCAATTTCCAATTCATAATAACTTTTCTTTAATTGCACCTTCAGCAGAATGGTAAAAGGTTTTAACGGCCACGGAGTAAAAGTCGGCGTAATGGTGGGCGTTTTGGTTGGCGTAGGCGTACGCGTTGGCGTACCCGTATACGTTGGCGTAATGGTTGGCGTAGGCGTGCGCGTAGGCGTAATGGTTGGCGTAGGCGTAATGGTAAACGTTGGCGTACGCGTAGGCGTTAGCGTCGGAGTTTTCGGCGTAGGAGTAGGCGTTGGAATTGGCGGCGTAGGAGTAGGCGTATTTGTTGGCAATGGCGTGCTGCTTTTGTATTGCACAATCCCACGGCTTCCCAATGGAATATACTCTATTGGCTTATCATAGATGTTTAGTTTGGTTATTCCATTGATAGTGAAGGAATACGAATGATCGAATTCTGGTTCCAACCAATTGTAATAATCGATCGATGAATCATCGGTTCTAGCGATTTCAAAGGTTTCCTTCTTTTCCGTTTCCCCATCCTTTGTTGCATAGATAACGTAATATAGAATCTTGGGATCCTTAAAATTCCAGCGGATGGTCAAGCATTTCTTATCCGGCGCATCCACATCGGTTTTTGTTAACAAATTATCCGTACTAAGCCAATCGTCCGTGACTATAATCGTATTCGTTGCAATGATGGGAGTGGCCACAGGCCGCGTATCAAGCGTAAAACGAAAAGAGAAGATTTTATGGACATCAGAATTGCTTGGAGAGGCGAAAAGAGCTAACGATAAAGTGAGAAACAGCCAGCGTTTCATTTTTGTCCTCCAATTATTATGAAAGGACTAACTTGGCGGTTTGTCCAAATTTCCGTCCGCCCTCATCGAAAAACAATAGAAAAAAGCAATCAATTCGATTCCAAAACAAGCCGTAAGCCCATGGATTTGGACAATTCGTTAGGTTTCCAGGAGTATCGACAAGCCGACCGTAATTTTGTGGGATCGCTGCTATAGGCGCCACCCCGGGCTATGCGATCCGAACCAACATCTGGACCCTTAGGATCAATTTCCGTTATTGAATCTTTACCTTTATACCAGTTCTTATCATACCAGTCCTGGCACCATTCCCATACATTCCCGCTCATGTCGTACAAACCCCAGGCGTTCGGCTTTTTTGTGCCTACTTCGTGGGTTTTTTCGACGGAATTGTTCTTATACCAAGCGTATTCATCGATCAGAGAGTAATTCGGATCGTTCCCCCAATAAAAACGAGTCTTCGCTCCGGCACGGCAAGCGTATTCCCACTCCGCCTCCGTCGGCAAACGGAAGGTTCCTTGCCCCAATTGACATAATTTTTGGATAAAGATTTGGCATTCATCCCAGGATACATAGTATACTGGATAATTCATTCCAACACCGATATCCAATTCGGGATTGCTGCCCATCAAGGCTTTCCATTGCGCCTGAGTAACTTCATACTTCCCAAGATAAAAATCTTTCGTTATTTTCACCCAATGTTTTGGTTCTTCATCGGCTTTCGCGTCTGTGTCGTCTAACTTCTTCGATCCCATCTCAAAATCAATCCCCGTCCGGATTAGCGCCATCTCCAGGGGCTTGGCAGTGGAAGGCAAATTGTCGATGGTAAGCGTAATGGTCTCGCCAGCGCCGGATTCGTCATCCGCCGCCACTTTAATACGGTAGTTCGTTTCGTAAACATTCGGATTATCTTTTCCGGCATCCCAAACGATTTGCTTGTCTTTTCCGGGCGATGTCTTGCCAAAATCCCCCGTCAGCGAATTCGCTGGAATGTTGCGGCCAAAGCCATCCAACACCTGGACGCTGATCGTCACGGAGGCGCTATCCGAATCTTCCAGGTCGTAAGAAATATCCACGAGATTCGTCCCCCACCGCTGGGATACTCGGATGTTGCTGATAAGCGGGGCGCCCGCATGAACAGAGGATATCAAGGTAACCATTATTCCCAAAAGAACCAGGAAATACGCTTTTCGAACCATTGAACCTCTCATAATGCCCTCCGTTAACGAACCGATGGCGAATAATGCTTAAATCATTAATATTCAAGACGTTATAATGCGTAAAATACCCAAAAATAATCAATCGCATAAAACGAACATGAAATATATACCACAATTTTTTTAAAAAGTATATTAAAAAACGTTTTTTTAGTTATTTTTTCATGAGAAAAAGATAATGATTCATATTTCTTAATCACTGCTCTCATGCCGTAAGATGATATTCGTATGCCGAATGCAACTATTTGAAATTAAAATCCAACCTCTAACCACCCCTATCCAATACACTTAGAAATGAGGTTTCTCATTGTGAAAGCGCAAATGATTCAAAAAATCCCATCCTAATTAGAGCCGCATAAATCCGTCTCGAGCGGTTTACCATTTTTAAAGAAAATAATGGGACTCATGCGTTTGCGTTTTCCCTAAGGAATCAGCCTTTATCTTTTTTTATCCGCCGGTCGAGCGTTATAATCGCGCCCAATGCAACGAAATCCCGTCCCCGAGAAATCGGGGATTTTTGTTGGAAATCCATTGAAAAATCAACATATTTTACGTATTTTCCCTTTTCATCATCTATTCTTATCAATTTCATCATCTATTCTTATCAATCTAATCTATTAGGAAAAAGGCCGGCGCGCGGATCATAAGTTTTCATAAAAAAAACGTTTTTTTTTGAAAAAAAGCTTGACGAGATGTAATTCAATATGAAAAAATCGGTCATCATTGTCTGTTTAAGTTAGGAAATTTCGATTTATATGTTATTCACGGGAGAAAATCATGAATCATTACAAAGTTCGTAAAAATTACCACTATCCTATTGCTATATTCATTCCGATTCTTGCAGCCTTTTTGTCTTTCTCTTTTATGGAAGCCAGCGCTCAGCCGCTCTTATCGAAAGGAGATATTACCGGCGATGGCGTTATCGACGGGCGCGATGCGCTCAAAGTTCTGCGAGCCGTTGAGAATTTGGAAACGCTTTCTCCGGCGGAAATGGAAAAAGGCGATGTTTTTCCCATACCCGGCGTAGGCGATCGATTGACCGGCGATGGCGTCTTGACCCGCGAAGACGCTCGGCGGATTCTGCAAATGAGCGTGGGTCTTTATTCCGAGGGGGAAATCACGGGCGACTTCGATGCGCTGCCTCCCATGATTGACGATTTTTATCCCAAACATGGCCCAGCTGGGACAAAAGTTACGATTATCGGTCAAAATTTTGTTGGAAGCATTCACAAGGAAAATCTGGTTTTCTTCGGCGATATCGAAACGCCGGTTCAGGAAGCCGCAGGGACTCGTCTTGTCGTCGAAGTCCCGGCGGGCGCGGAGACCAACCGCCTTCGCGTCATATCGGTCGGCGGCATAGACCAAAGCCCTTTCGTTTTTCGCGTTACACGAAAAATAACAGTGTCGTTGCAATTGGATGGGGGATTGAATGCGCAGGATTTTTCGGTTGTCAACAATCTGGAGGAATCGCAAAATTCCACTTCCAATACATTTAATATCGAAATTCCCCAGCAGGAGGCCAACTTGATTGCCGCCGTTCCCAAGGATGATCGCTCGATCTTTTATTTGGCTTTCGTCACGCCTGAATCGTTAAAAAGCGGCAATTCGGGAACGTCCTCAAATCCGGTGATTTTAAACGCCCAGACGACGGCGGCGGCGTTGACGCTTTTGCATCCGTATATGCTTACCGCCCAAACTTCCACAATCGATTACTTGACAAGCCTGGCGCCGACTCTTCCCGAAACCCAAAACCTGGCGCAAGTCATCGCGCAACGTTTTGCGGCGAATGCGGATGGATTGAACGATGCGGCGGTAAAAACGGCGTGGATGCAATCGGTAGCGGCGGTTCTCAATGCGTTGCCCCATACGACGGCGTTCGACGTCGCCGCAACGCCTGCGGCGGGCAAGACGATTCCCTCTCGCACGGCAATCGGTTCTATGCCGAATGCATCCGCACCAAGCGAAGGAGATGCGCAGACATCGAAGCCTACGCTCATCGACTCGTTGACAGTCAGCTTCAACAAAGCCGACGCCGATCTGACGAACGTTTATTTCGACGATCTGGCGGGCGGGCTTCATGTCGAATTGAATCCCGGCTACAGCCCCTTGGACTGGATTACTACGATATATCGCGTTGTTCCGAAGTCATTGCCGCTGGGCGCCAATACTCCTTATGCAGAAATCCGGTCGAACGATTATGCGCATACGGGCTACGAACGCGTCTCCGCCATCGTCTCCGATCGTCTGAAGAGAAAAATGGACGTTTATGGAGCGGGCGTCGACAAGGCGTTCGCAGGCGAAGATTGGATTCCAGCGCAAAGCCAGGTATTGCCGCTGGAAAACGGCGATGAAGCCGTCTATATGCTTCGTTCGTACAGCGGTTCATCATTCGATCGCCAGGGATGGGACGCCAAAGTCCTGCAAGCAATTCCTAATGGAAGAAAGCAATCCCTGCGAGCCGCGTCGTTGAATATCGTTCTGCCTTTGGTCGATCTATGGGCTATAACGGTCGAAGAATATCGAACCGCCATTGTGGACGCCGTCCATCAAGGTTTAGTAAGCTGTATGGATCGGCTCAACCAGGAGACCGCATCTTCGAATCTTACGGCGATGACGCATCAACAAGCGTTGAATGCTTATCTCAAAGCGCTGGAGTCGGCGGGCGGCGCGGTCCGTTCGGCTTTCACCTTGCTGGATATTCCCGCCAATCGAAAGAAATTGCAAAAAATACTGTTTACTGCTTTGCAGCATTCGGCTGGGAGTGCGAATGTATTATCGAAGACGGCGGCGGTTGGAGATATTGGATCGCGGTTGACCAAACTCGCCGGTTATCAAGCGGAAAACGATGCGTCTCCGTTGGAATCGATCATGGTCTTAGCGGGGGATCCCTATAAACCTTCGATCCATCACCTATCGCCGGCGGAAGGGTATGAGGGAGAAATCATCAAAATCGTCGGCCGCCATTTTGCCATCGATCCAAAAGATAACTTTGTAACCTTCGGCAACGAACTGGTTGCGGAACCAGTGGATATCCAATTGTTGGGCGAGGATATGATTCTTTCGGTCAAGGTTCCGATAGGGCTGATCAGTTCGGTTCTGCCTAAAGAAATTAGTAGTAACGTTTACGTTACTACTCCCGCTTCAAAGGAACGGACCGAAACTAACGATTTCTTCAAAGTTTTGATCAGTCCAATCTTGTATTCCATCGGCCCCAACCAGGGATACGCTCCGGCGTCTGCGTTCCTGACCGGTCCTTTTGCAGGATTTAAGGGGACGGAAATTTCTCTGAATGGCAATTATTTCGATCCGCGCAATGAGAAAGAGCCTTTGCAAGTCTTTTTTGACGATCCGGCGGCCGGCAAATCCTGGGAGGTTCCCTCTACCTTCGAGTATTCGTCGCGTATGCGCATAACCACGCCGGACTTGAAGCTGGGCAAATACCGCATCCGCGTCTTCAATCCCAACTCCAATCTCTCCACGGACGCGTTCGACTATACGATTCTCGGCGAACCCAAAATCACGACGCAGGAACCGTCTTTTGCGTATGACGGGCAACAGGTTCATGTAGAAGGAGAAAATTTCGACAGTGCGATCTTCGATCTCAATGGGGAACAAATATACCCGCATTCTTTAACCAATACTTCGTTCTCGATCAAGATTCCGGAAACAAGCGAAAATACGAATTATGCGCTCAAAATATTCACTCCGGCGGGGAAAGTGGAGCATTCCATTCCGGGATCAAGCGAAAAAAGAATACCTAACCTCGTAGCGCTTCCTCGTGGATTCACCGTAACGCCCACGGATACAAGCGCAGGAATGCAGGCTGATGGAAGGCTAACCCTGGATGAAGCGATCGCTTTTGCCGGAGGTAGATTGTCCCTCTTCAATCCGCCGTATGACGATCCCAACGAGGAATGGACGCATCATTTCAACGAAAGGAAAGTCCAAACCGGCGAAGACAGCCAGGGACGTCCGGTTTACCAATACCAATGGGAAGAAGCGAATGTCGATAGAGTAACTCTGACGATCGGCAACGGCCCCGCCCCGGAAATGCGCAGGCATTTCCGCGTCGAACATTATCACGCCGATCATGGCGGCGGAGTTTCTCAACCCGCTTTGTATCAAAGCGAGAGCCTGGATGCAACGGCGAACGATAAAGAAGAAGGCGACTTGATAACTTCTTTACCCAGCAGCCTAGATTGGAGGACGTTCATCGGTTCGCAAACCGCCGACGAGATAATCGTCACGGCGCCCAATTCCACCTGGTATTCGGAAGGATTTACTTTGACGCCGCAAGATAAAATCGCATTGCCGAATACTTCGCAATTGATTTTTACGCGAGACAGTCATTCGTTCGAAATCCAGGACGGCTGTTCGGTTTCTTTTGGAGAAGTGCAAGCCAGAAGTCCGTTAACTCTCTCAGCGAACTCCGCAAGAATCCTTTCCGGGACGTTTTCCGGATCGCGATCGGATGGAATCTACTTCACCTACGGCAGCCGGGGAAATATTGTCGGATCCAACGTTGCCGTTCGCTTGTGCAACGGGCACGGCTTGTATATTTCAGGCGGCGGCTGGAATCGGATCGAACAGAACTTCTCCGTCCAATACGCCGGGAGAAATGGAATTAACCTTTCGAATAGTTTCGAGAATCAATTGGCCAATGTAGATATCAGAAATTGCGGCCAGGACGGCGTTTCTATCGATGGAGGCATGTTCAATACCATCTACGGCTGCCTGACAAGATACAATCAAGGCCACGGCCTCAATTTATCCTTCACGAAACGAAATGAAATTTACAACGTTATTAGCGGAAACAATACAAAAAACGGAATATCTGTGGAAAATTCGGGCTTTAACTCGCTGAGTTACGGTCAAAGTTTTTTGAATCAGAACGGAATCGAACTATGGGGGCAACTTGCTTCAGAAAACCGCATAAGCAGCTTTAAATTAGGCCATTCCAAATGGGAAAACGGCGACGATATGATTGCCGGCAATTCCAAAAACGGCGTTTATCTGGGCGCCGGCGCCAACCATAACGATTTCAACGAAATCGAAATATACAATAGTTACGAAAACGGCGTGCTGATGGAGCACGAAAACACCATTTACAATCGGATTCAGGCGGCGATTGGCGAAGACACCAGCAACGCTTCCGAAGCCAACATTTATTTCAATGGCTGCGAGGGACATGGCGTCCTGATCCAAAAAGGCGCCTCCTACAATCAACTCTACGCTTGCAAAATCGAAAGGAACAAGAAAAACGGCATCGCCATCCTCGACGAAAAAACCGTTGGGAATTCCATAAATCAAGCTTTGATCGGCGGGCGATCCCAGAAGGTCGAAAGTCTCGAAAAGATAATCGGCGCCAATGGGGGCTATGGGATTTATATCGAACAAGCCCGCGAAACCGCCATCAACGAATGCGTCATCGGCCGAAATAAAAGCGGCGGCATCCTGGCGAAAAGCGCTCACAAGTTGGAGAATGGCGCACCTACCTTGAAAATTTATAAAACCGCCCTTGGGTATACGCGCGCGCTCTCCTCCGTTACGTTCAATGTGGAAAACTATATGTTGAAAATCCTGCCCGGCGATGCGATTCGAATAGAAGACAGCGACGGCGCAATTCTCGATCAATCCTGGATTCAGGGATTCGACATAGGAATTTACGCCGGGGGCGTAGGCTCCGGATATCATACATTGAACCTAATGAACATCCGCAATACCGCCAAAGAAGGAATCGTCTTGAATGGATCGAGTAACGACTCGATTCGGGCCACAATCAACGCCCCGCAAGAATCCGGCATGATCCTGACCAATGTACAAAATCTGGTTTTAAACAAATGTACGATTTCGAGTTGCGAAAAGAATGGAATAGTCGTCGAGAATGGAACGAATATCGCCATCTCGAATACGACAAGCCAAAAGAACAAACAGCGTGGAATTCATATCAACAATTCATTAACCGTGGCGCTCGACAATGTATTCATCAAGAACAACGGCAGCCTCAGCGTGGAAAGCGAAGGCCTCTATATGGAGGATGCGCGGGAAGCGGTATTGCAACGGGTTGGAGTAAGCGACAACGTATTGGATGGCGCCCGCTTCCGATATGTCCGCGATTCCGTCTGGCGGGGCCTTCATCCCGCCCAGCCGGTCGCCTATCAATATGACATTACCCGCAATCGCAATGGAATCGTCCTCATGGATTGCCGGAACTTCACGCTGGGAGAACCGGGACGCTTGTTGACGGTCAATTACAACACCGGCGCGGGCGTGTTAATCAAGCAAGGCTTGCAAAGTCAGATCGCGCTGAAGTCGATGGTTATCGGAGGGAATAAAAAAGAAGGCATCCGGGTGGAAGGAGGAACCGGAATCCAAATCGGCGGATTCAATGCTCAAGAAGGCTGCAAAATCTCCGGCAACAGCGAAGCGGGAATTTACGCCGAAGGCCAAGATTCCAGCCTTTCGATTCAATACAATACAATCGGCTCTTATTCCTATTACGGCGGCAACGGCCTCGGCGTTGTTTTGACGAACGGAATTCATGACGTGGTTCTTCATGGCAATACGATTAAATCGAATCGCGGTTACGGCGCAGCGATCCAGGGAGGATCGTACCACAATTGGCTTTCCTTCAATTCGATTATTCAGAACAGCAAAAGCGGCGTTTATATTGAAGGGGCGGAATCGAAATTCAATACGCTGTTCGCCGATTCGTTTTTCATAAATTCCGGCGACGATATTCTGCTCAACGGGGGCAACGGCGGAATCGAATCGCCGAAGCCCGAATCCCTGACTTGGCGCGATTACAATATTACTGGAACGGCGAACGCCCCCAACGGCAGCCGCGTGATTATAAACCGGGAAACCGGCAATAGCCGAGATCCTATGCTGCTGGGAACAGGTTACGTCTTCAATAACAAATTCAACATCTCCTCGTCTCTTCCTAAGGGAACGGCGATTAGCGCTTTGGCGATTCATCCTGACGGAAATACGTCCGAGCTGAGTTCTTTCGTTATGCATCCCAACGAATTGCCGTCCATCATTTTTACTTCGGAGAGAGCAGGGAAAAAGTATTTGGCCGTTCAAGGCCCCTCCGATCAAAAACCAGTTTGTCTCGTTAAGGATGATTACAACCATTACGATCCCCATTACGCGAACGGTAACTATCATCTTCTCTTTACTTCGGAACGGAGCGGAAACGCCGATCTTTGGCTCACGACCAGCAAAGCGTACGAGTTTAGCCAATATACTTTTCATTCCGCCAAAGATTATTCGCCCGATTGGCTGGGTGGAACCAGCCATGTTCTGTTCGTTTCGGAAAGGGATGGAAATCCGGAAGTCTATCAAATCGAAGTGGACCCCTATGGTACTATGGGCGAATTGACTCAACTATGGGGTTCGCCTTCCACGACCCAGTTTTACAGTGGATTCGCGGGCGAAGCGTTGGGAGTGCAATACGAATCCATTGAGGGAACCTTGCAAGAAATCCGGTTTTATATTTTCGGCGAGCCTGCGCCTTTCCAATGGTCCGTATTGCCGGTCGTCGATGGCCAACCCGGCGATGCGCCCATCGCCAGCGGCATAACGGCTCCCGCTGGGACGGGATGGCATTCCGTCAAGCTGGATAACGTAATCGTTCCCGAAAACTACGTAGTAGTTATGTCGTTTTTGGAAGACGGCAAACCCCAACTGGCCCGCGGGAGCAACGGAAACGTAAACGTCTGGTGGTTTAAAAAAGTTGGCGACGTCAGTTGGAAGTTGGAAAATTATAAACCATTCTGCATCGATGTCGTCGTGGGGCCGCTTCCGCCAGTACGCTTGACGAACGATCCCGCCGCCGATCTCGATCCCTCCTGGTCGCACGACGGCAAGCGCTTTGCTTTTACGTCGAACCGGGGCGGATCGAAAGATATTTATATCGCGAACGTCGATGGGACCGGCGTCAAAAAACTTACCGATGGCGCCGGACAAAACGAAAAACCAGCCTGGTCCCCCAATGGGGATGCCATCGCTTTCGTTTCCACGCGGGATGGGAATGAAGAAATCTATCTAATTAATATAGACGGAACCAATCTGACTAGGATCACGAATAATGCCGATCGCGATACTGATCCCGATTGGTCGTACAGCGGAGGGGAATTGTTTTTCAGTTCCGGCCGCGATTCCGGTATGGAAATCTATATGTATCGTACATGGGACAAAAAAACGGTTCGCCTGACTGTCTCTCTGGCAGATAACACTCAACCGAACGGCGGTGCCGCTTATGTCAAACAAACCGCTGGCGAGATGGCCGGATCGCAAATAACGTCGGCGAATTTGACGGGGAAAAACCGGACGTTTGTCTCTACGTTGTCGGGCGAAGTGGAGCTGCGCGTGGATTCGGCGAATATGACTCCAGGGGAGACGTCAACGCTGAACGTTTACCTCGCGGGCGCGCAATCGCTCGGCTGTTTGGCATTCGAACTAAACTATGACGGCCGGTCGTTCAACCTGGCCGATGCGGTTCCCGGCAGTCTTGGCGGAAACCTGGGTATGGCCGCCGTCAATCCCGATTGGTTTCCCTGGAGCGAAGGATGGGCGCGTTTCGGCTGGATTCACGCTTCCGGCGTTCAAGGGGGATTCGAAGCGTTGCAATTGCAATTCGCCGCTTCATCGAATGTCCCCAATGGCGTTTATCCGCTGACTCTGCAAAATGCGCAAGCTTTCGATATAGGATTGGCGGCCATCCCGGTTAAAATCGTCAATGGCCAAATTACGATCAGCGGCCAAACGCCCGTCGATTCATGGATGCTCTTTTAGGGATAACGAATGGTCTGAGATTAAAGTACAGGAAATCGAACCAATCCCCGCCATGCGTATTTTCGCATAGCGGGGATTTTTTCTTGATTCGCAAACTTAATTCTTACCTGTTATACCAACCTGCATTGATATTGCTGTTTTAAAAAATTCTTCTCCCAAGATGGGGAGAGGTTAGGTGAGTGTTGATATTATTAGACTTATATTCCCCTCACCCTCGCCCTCTCCCAAAGGGCGAGGGAATTTATAAGCAACAATCCTAACGCAGAATGGTATTACTCATGTCCCCGAACGCTATAGCCATTAGGGGATGCATACGCTCCCATTTACCATCCTTATCCATCGCTTGAGCTGCCTTTCTTTGATATTTTCCCCCCCGGCTCCAAACAAAAAGAGAGATTCGCCCGCCAATCCCAGTTATTCCCAATCCTTTTTTCATTATAATCGTTAATAGGATTTGCGAGTGTTAATATCATTTTTCGTGCGCGCTCAAAGAAATGGGGATCATCGAAATGGTTCGTTCATCCCTTGAATATAAACGCGATAGCCGGAAAGGGATTTCGCCGCTTCCCAGAGCCTTGTCTCTCGAATCGTATGGAACGAAACTATGGAGTCAGGCGAATATCCCGAACGATAAAACCAAAAATCGACGAAAAATTCTCTTTTCCGCCTGAAGTTAAAAGGAGTTTCCCACATGCGATCCTATATGGTTCTGCCTATTGTTTTGGCGATTGTCGTGATTGTCGTCAATGCCGCCATCGAAGAAGGCGCCACAATCGTCCGCATCGGAACGGCGATATTCGGTTCCCGCGCTTAACCGTGATTCTATAACTTTCAAATTAATGGCAAATAAATGTTTCTTGTCATAAAAATAATGTTAAAGTATGTGAATAAACATATAGAATTATATGGATTTACGAATCGATATATCGGTTAAGGAAATTATTGTTCCTAATAAGGAATTTGGTCGGAATCCCTCTAATCGATAAGAAGCCGGAATCGCCTACCGAGTTGAATATTGGCGTAACTACGATGATCTTCATGATTTGATTTTACGAACGCTTTTCGATATGTAGGATAACGAATAACGAGGGTTGAGATGAAAATCGAATCTATGCGATTAAAAAATTTTAAAGCTTTTCGCGATGTGACGCTCACTAAAATTCCTTCCTTTTGCGTCTTCGTAGGGGCGAACGGCTCCGGAAAGAGCACACTATTTAGCGTATTTGGTTTTCTACGCGACGCAATGACGAATAATGTCGAAACCGCTCTATTGAAAATGGGCGGCAGCCGAGGATTTCGCGAAGTTCGCAGCCGCAATTCGGGTGGTCCTATCGAGATAGAACTGAAATTCAAAGAAAAACCTAGTAGTCCGCTTACAACATACTTTTTAAAAATCAATGAAGAGAAGGGACATGCGGTAGTAGAACAGGAAGTCTTGAAATATCGCCGAGGGAGCAAAGGGCAACCTTGGCAATTCTTGAATTTTACCCGGGGAACTGGTACAGCTGTTACAAATGAGTTGGACTTTGTTAAAGATGTCAAAGAACTTCGGCGCGAAAAACAGGACCTAAAATCGCCTGATATTCTAGCCATCAAAGGCTTGGCGCAATTCGAACGATTTCCCGCCGTGGTGGCGTTGGGAAACTTGATAGAAAACTGGCATATATCGGATTTTCATATTAGCAAAGCTCGGCCCGAACAAGAGGCTGGGTATGCAGAACATCTTTCGCGGGAAGGAGAAAACTTATCGCTTGTTATTCAATATCTTTACCAATCTCATCGAAAAATATTCGAGAATATTCTTAATCGTCTCAGACTGAGAATTCCTGGCCTATCAAATATAGATTCAAAAACAACTGAAGAGGGACGGGTTTTATTGAAGTTTAAGGATGGATCCTTTGAGGATCCTTTCCTGGCTAGGTACGTTTCCGACGGCACGATAAAAATGCTCGCCTATTTGACTTTATTATACGATCCCAAGCCGTATCCATTATTATGCGTGGAAGAACCGGAAAATCAGCTCTACCCGCAACTACTCGAAGAACTTGCCGAAGAGTTCCGCGCTTACGCCCACCGGGGCGGACAAGTTTTCGTTTCGACGCACTCGCCGAATTTCTTAAATGCGGCGGAACTCGATGAAGTGTTTTGGCTTTTGAAAAAAGATGGATATACAACAATTAAGCCCGCTGCCGAAAATAAACAAATCGCCGCTTATATGCAGGACGGCGACAAGATGGGACGCCTTTGGGATGAAGGTTTCTTTGAGGGAGCCGATCCTCAATGACGACGATCGTGTTTTTTCTTGAAGAACCTTCCGCTCGGGAAATGCTCAAAGGGGTTTTACCACGTTTACTATCTTCGGAATACCAAGTGCGGTTCATATACATTATCTTCCAGGGCAAACAGGACCTTGAGAAGAACTTAGAAAAGCGCCTTCGCGGTTGGCGGACGCCTAATTCTGTTTTCGTTGTGTTAAGAGATCAGGACTCAGGAGATTGCACCAAGATAAAATCAAACCTGATTGCTCTTTGCCAAAAATCGGGAAAAGATAAAATCCTGGTGCGGATTGCTTGCAGGGAATTGGAGAGTTTTTATCTTGGGGATCTGGAGGCGGTAGAGAAAGGTCTTGAGTTATCTGGATTAGCCCATAAACAGAACAATAGTAAATATCGTTCTCCCGACAACCTTAACCACCCGGCGGACGAACTTGGCGATCTGACAGATAAACAATACCAGAAGATTGCAGGATCGAGAGCCATTGCTCCCTATTTGAAATTGGAAGGGAATCGCTCGCCTAGTTTCAATGTACTGCTGTCTGGAATAAAAAATCTATTGGAGGTTTAATGAAGGATATCCTTTGGTACAAAGATGGACAAGGGAAAGATTCTATCGATAAAAGTGAAAATTCGTCTTTTAATTGGGGAGGCGCCGTTATATATAAGGGGGAGAATTTAATCTAGTAAATGATCAAATCGCCGTGACCCGCTTTTCATGATAATATAATCGATAAAAACATATTAGCCCATGAAGGTATTATTATTTCTAAAAGTCAACGAAAAATACTCTTTTTGGAGCGGAGATAAAAGGAGTTTAACTAATGCGTTCCTATATGGTTCTGCCTATTGTTTTGGCGATCGTCGTGATTGTCGTCATCGCCGTCATTGTTTTTATGCCATCGTCGAATTTCGATGGAAAAAGATCGGGGGCGGCTGCCCCGCCGGGAAGCGAACAAGCCGCATCAAAAGATTTGCAGCCGGGTCAACAAGAAGGCGCCGATTCGACGGCTGCGCCAACCGGCGTTGAAAAAAAAGGAGCCACCGCAGGCGAATCGCCTTCGGCTTTGGGAGAAGGCGGAATCGTTAGCGGCGCCAATGCAACCAAAACGCCGCTGGCTTCGGCGCCAGGAGCATCTTCCGGCATATCCTCCGCCTCCGGCGCATCGCCCACGGCGGGAGCGCAAGCGAGCGGAAACATTCCGCTTATTCAAGCCATAGGCGGCGTGGTCAACGATACGAAGGGATTTCCTCTTTATAACGTGAGAGTAGAGGCGGCGGGATATCCCTCGATCGTTACAGCCAACGACGGGCGTTTCAAAATCGACGGCGTCAAAGAACAAACCATAACGCTGACGGCGTCGCGAGAAGGGTATCAAACGCTGCGGATGGATGGCGCACGCACGGGATCGATGCAATTGACGTTAGTATTGGTGAAAAACGGCAGCCTGGCGGGACGGGTGATCGATCAATTCAACGAACCGGTATCCGCCGCACGCATCGCGATGAAGACGTTGGAGGGCATCTGGTCCGTCGAACTGAACGCCGATCCCGGCGGACGCTTCGAAGTGACGAATGCGCCCGATAAGACGATCCATATCCAGGCCAGCCAGGAAGGCTATACCGACGAGGGCGAAGGATCGAAAGAGATTCAACCTCCTTTTTCGCAAGAAGCGATTCTTCAATTGAAGCAACCGGCGTTTTCCATCTCCGGGCGAGTAGTAATGAGAGATTCGAATCAAGGAGTCGCCCGTTTCAATTTAAGCGCGAAGCAGCAGGATGCGGGCAGCGATCGAAAAGTATTGACGGCGGTTACCGACGGATCGGGGTATTACCAATTCGAAGATTTGATTCGCGGCTCGTATCTCGTGTCCAGTCTCGCCAAAGAGAACGCTTCGCTGAACGTCGTCATTCCCGTCGATGAAGATTTTAAGAGCGTCCGGGTATACGAATGGGATGCGAAGAATATCGATTTTAAAGCCGTATCCGGGCGTACGATTCGCGGAACCGTCGTCGATCAAAACAACCGGCCGATATCGGGAGCTAACGTTACCATCGCCAAGTTGGAATCGGTCAGCGCCGTCAGCGGCTCCGACGGACGCTTTACCATAAGCGGCGCTCCGGTATTGACGGAACAATCGCCGAATTACATTACGCTCCAACTTTACGCAACGCACCCGGATTACGGCGCGGGATTAAGCGATCCTCTGCCCAACGAATCCGCCGGGCAGCAGCTATCCGACATTACCATAACGCTGCACGGCAACGCATCGCTGCAAGGAAGCGTCGTCGATCAAAGAAGCGTGGGCGTCGCCGACGCCGCCGTCATTCTCCAGGATTTGATCCAATCCAAGATTTTGGAGACTCGGACCGATGCTTCCGGAGCATTCGTCTTCGATAAGGTTTCCACATCCGACAAGCCGATCGCCATGTTTCGCGGAACTCACAGCCTGACTGTTGCGAAGCAGGGTTATGCGCAATCGAATCAGGAAGTGGTTCTCTCGGCGGGACAACAACAATCCATTACGGTGAAATTGCAATCGTCTGGAACCATTCAAGGGCGGATAACCGATAACAGCGGCAAACCATTAGCGGGAGTGCAAGCAAAGGCGCTGCATTCGCAAGGAGGAACCACCACCGCCGTCAGCGACGCCTACGGCCAGTATATTCTGCCTTCGCTAGCGGATGGCGCCTACGATCTGCTTTTCCGGCTGGAATCGAGTCCGCCTTTGTCGGGCGCTTTGTACCAGGTACCCGCCGGTTCTCCCAATGTAGATATCGTATTGACGCCGGGAGAGTGGGTATTAGCGGGAACCGTAGTCAATAACGAGACCGATCAGCCGCTGAAAACCTATCTCGTTACTATAGCGGGTCAACCGGATAAAGCGGCGGGACGCTGGTTCTATCAAACCCGCACGTTCAATTCACCCGATGGAACTTACCAGGTTACGCTTACGGAACCGGGAAATTACATGTTGACTTTTTCCGCGGAAGGGTATCAGCCGCAGGAAATGCCACAACGCATCGGACCCGATACCATGACCTCGCAATATTTGAATCCCCGCTTGTCGCCAATCTCCAGCGTGGGCGGCTTGACGGGAACTTTTATTCCCCCGGAAGGCATGGAACTGGCCGGAATCGAGGTGCTCGGCGTGCAATCCTATCCCGTGAGCGGGAATACGTTCACGTTGGAAAATATTCCGGCAGGAAAGCAGAATCTGCTCTTCCGGGTGCGGGAAGGCAACGCCCTGGCGCCTATGTATTATGGCGTCTTGCAAACGATCGTCATAGAAAACGTAATCACGCCGTTGGGACAAATCCGCGGCCTGGATGTGAGCCGCTCGTCCTATCGACCAAACTAAGCGTAAAAAGTCCATTTTCATGAAATCCATGAAATCCGTTTCAATCCTATATAAGAATGGAAGGAAGCATGAAACAGAAGTCGCGTTATGCGGAATCCGGCGTAGATATTGAGGCGGGCGATCGAGTAAAAAAACGGATCGCCGAATTGGCCCGCCACACTCATTGTGACAAGGTTTTGCATAAGGACGGCGCTTTTGGAGGATTGTTTGCGCTTAAGGGCTTGAAGGAGAAAAATCCCGTTCTCGTATCCAGCGTGGACGGCGTAGGCACCAAGGTCAAACTGGCCTGCGCGGCGGGACGGCATAAGGGAATCGGCGCGGATATCGTCAATCATTGCATCAACGATATACTGGCCTGCGGAGCGCGGCCGCTCTTCTTTCTCGATTATTTCGCCTGCGGGCGGCAGAACGACGAGGTCGTGCTGCAACTCATCGAAGGCATGAGCGATGCCTGCCGCGCGGCGGGCATGGCGTTGATTGGCGGGGAAACCGCCCAAATGCCCGATGTCTACGCGGCGGACGAGTACGACGTTGCGGGAACCATCGTCGGCGTTGTGGACGAACTAGAGATTATCAACGGCAAGGATATCGCGCCCGGCGATAGTATCCTTGGACTGCCGTCATCCGGATTGCATACCAACGGCTATACGTTAGCGCGCAAGGTGTTGCTGGAAGAGAACGGCTTTAGATTGGACGATATTCCCAAAGGTTTGTCCAAAACGCTGGGCGAGGAGTTGCTGACGCCTCATCGATCCTACCTAAACGAATTCCAGAAAATCCGCGCCGTGGCGCCCATCAAGGGCGTCGCCCATATCACCGGCGGCGGCTTCGAGGGCAATATCTCCCGCATTCTGCCCGATAACTGCCAGGCGGCGATCCACCCTAACCGCTGGCAGACGCCGCAGATTTTTCGATTGATCCAGGATTTAGGCCGAATTTCCTGGGAAGAGATGCACCGCGTCTTCAACATGGGCATCGGGATCGTCTTCATCCTCTCGGCGCGTCATGAGGAGAAGGCGAAAGAAGTATGCCCCGAAGCGATTAACATCGGCGAAATTACAGCGGGTTCGGGAGTGACGTTGATTCGTGAAGATTGATCCGATAAAAGTTGTCAGCGACCAGCTATCTCTGGTCTGCGCCATTAGAATCTCAAGTCGATGATTTTGCTTTATAACTCATGTTACGCGCAATGGGTAATTAAAGGAATCTCTTACTATTGTCGTTTGAACCACGAAAACACGAAACGAAAAAGAAAAACACAAAAAAAAGAAAAGAAAAACGGTTGACTCAAGGAATCGCGTTGTGCTAAAGATTTTTCCGTGAAATCCATAAAAATCCGCGATATCCGTGTTTCAAAAATTTCGTGGAATTCGAGCCTTTTCGTGGTTTCGTGATTCAATACGATTAGCGAAATCACTCCATCCTATTTTTCATTGCGCGTAACATGAGAAAATAAGAATAATTGACAACCGCCCATTCTTTATGAAAGAATGGCGAATAATGGCTTTCTTTCGAAGCCGGAGCATTGTTTTTTTACTACGCGTCACTCCGTGAAGGGATAAAAAAATGAACCCATCCAACCCATCGAAAAAACGTAATTCCACAACTCGCCGGTCCTTTTTGAAGACGGCGGCATCCGTCGCCGCCATCGGCGCATCGGATATCCAACGTTACGGCTACGCCGCCGCCAGCGATGAAATCAAAATCGGCTTGATCGGCTGCGGCGGACGCGGCAGCGCCGCCGCCAATGACGCCCTGGACGCCGAACCGGGAATCAAATTGGTCGCCATGGCCGATATCTTCGAAGAGCGCTTGCAAAAGTCGCTAGAGGGATTGCGGGATCGCAAGCCCGATCAGGTCGCCGTTGACAAGGATCATTGTTTCGTCGGCTTCGATGGCTATCAAAAAGTCATCGACAGCGGCGTTGACGCGGTAGTGATCGCCTGCACCTCTATCTTCCATCCCAAGTACGTGAAAGCGGCTATCGACGCCGGAAAGCATGTCTTTGCGGAAAAACCTCACGCCATCGATCCTCCTGGCGTCCGGTTAGCCATGGAAACGTTCGATCTCGCCAAGAAGAAGAAACTCTGCATCGTTTCGGGATTGATTTACCGCTACGTCCCCGCCTTCCGCGAAACCATGAAGCGCGTTTTGGACGGCGCAATCGGCGATATTGTGGCCATTGAAGAGAATTATTTGCGTACGCCTTACGTTCTCGCTCCGCGCCAGCCCAGCGATAAGGAAATCGAATATCAGTTCCGCAATTGGTATCATTTTTCCTGGCTGTCCGGCGACGACATCCTTCAGTCGTTGGTGCATAATCTGGACAAGGCGATGTGGGCGATGCGCGAAGAGGCGCCGATCAAAGCGCACGGCGTAGGCGGACGCTCCGCCGCTTTCGGCGAGATATACGGCAACGTCTTCGATCATTATGCAGTAGTTTATGAATACGCCGACGGGCGCAAGATTTACGGCTTCGGCCGCACGCAGGAGAATTGCTACACAAACACGTCCGACATCCTGATCGGAACCAAAGGCCGCTGCGAATTGATGAATGGCCGGATCACCGGAGAGACCAATTGGGAATACGACGGAGAAAAGAGAGACGGCTATAAGGTCGAACATGAAGAACTGTTCAAAGCCATCCGCTCCGGCAATCTTATCGTGAACGATTACGGAGTGAAAAGTTCCATGGTCGGCATTCTAGGGCAAATGGCCTGCTATTCGGGAAAGCAAATCGGCTGGGACGAAGCGCTGAATTCCGATTTCACCTTCGGCCCGCCGACAGGCGATTTCAAAACCAAGCCCCCCGTCTTGGCGGATGCGGAAGGGAATTATCCCGTAGCGGTTCCGGGGAAGACGAAAGTGATTTGAGGAGAGTGGGATTCGGCTGGGCTGGGCGGCAAGGGCAAGTATTTTTTGCCTTTGAATTCATCCTATTCTCAAGGGCAAAACAACATTGCCATTGCCGCCCGGCCTCAGCCAAACATACTAGAAAAGGAGCGTCGTCATGAAAGGGATTATCAAAGGAAATACAATCGTTCTGGAAGATAAATTGCCGCAAGGCATTCAGGATGGTGAACCGGTAGAAATCATGATTATTTCAAAAAAAAAGAAAGTCTATCCCTTTCCGACATTCCCATTGTCTGTAAAAACAGAATATCTTTCGCGGGAAAAAATGTATGAAGAAAGTTAAGATTTTTTTCGATACCAATGTTTTGGTTTATGCCCATGATGAAAAATCGCCATTTCACGAGGAATCGGCGGATTTGCTCAGTTGCGTTTTTACGGGTTCGGTAACAGGAGTTGTTTCCGAACAGAACTTGCTTGAATTGTATCGGGTTTTAACCCATCCAGCCGCTATGAGCCATTTGCCGTTCGAACCGGAACAGGCGGCGTCTTTGATTCGACGGGTTTATTTGGAGGATGCGTTTGAGGTGGTATATACAAACCGATCCGTCTTGCAAAGATGTTTGGAATTAATAGTACAACATCACGTAGTAACCGCTAAAGTGTTCGACATGAGACTGGCCGCTCAAGTTTTGGAATCCCGCGTCGATTATCTGGCTACCTATAACATAGGCGATTTTAAAGGAATTCAAGGAATTGATTCCAAGACGCCGAAAGAGATACTCGCTCTATTTTGAAGATGTCGTTTTTCATATTGTATTCGCCGTCGATGTCCAGCAAGACAATGTTCGAATCGTAACCGCCTATATCCCAAATCCCGAACAATGGAACGATGATTTCAAAAGGAGGCGAATTTTATGACTTGTCACGTATGCGGAGGCGTCATGAAACCGGCTTTGTCGGATATTCCGTTCAAAAGGGGAGACCATTCGATGGTCATCTTCAAAAATCTCCCTGTTCATCAATGCGAAAATTGCCGGGAATATTTAATTGAGGATTCCATTATGCAGCGAGTGGACGCTATTCTCGAACGCTCGAACGCAGCCGCCGAATTGGAAATCGTCTCTTTCGCGGCCTAACGGAAAATAATTGTATAATATGGGAAAATCAAACCTCTGGGAGCGGCGATGCAAAGGCAGGCTGTCATTGACGTTTTGAAAACTCATCGGGCGGAACTTTGTGAGCAAGGAGTGAAATCCTTGGCGTTGTTCGGTTCCGCCGCGCGTAACGAGTTTTTGCCCGGAAGCGATATCGATTTGCTGGTGGAGTTCAATCGTCCGATCGGCATGTTTCATTTTTTGCGCATACGGAGGCGGCTCTCGGAGATATTGGGATGCGAAGTCGATTTAGTTACTCGTCCCGCGCTGCGTGAGGAAATGCGCGAGGAGATTTTAAGGGAGGCGGTCGATGTCGCCTAGATCGTGGCGCATTCGTTTGAACGATATTCTTCACGCCGCCCGAAAAACCATAGCCCACACTCAAGATATGGACTTCAAACAATTCTGCTGTGACGAATGGCAGGTTGACGCCGCACTCCATAATTTTGCCTTAATAGGCGAAGCATCGCGCCATATTCCCGATGTAATCAAGACGCAATATCCGGATGTCGCATGGGAAGAAATGCGTGATATGCGTAATGTGGTTATCCATGAGTATTTCGGAGTCGATTTGAACGTCGTATGGCATACAATTCAAAATGACTTTCCCGATTTGATCCTGCAACTGGAGCGGATTTTGAAAGATATAGATCTGTAATTCTTGAAGAACGACTTTTCATAAGCCCATAATGAAATATAGAGCCATCATAAAAAAGAAAGACGATTGGTGGATTGGCTGGTTAGTGGATTTGCCAGAAGTCAATGCGCAGGAAAAAACGCGGGATGAATTAATTGAATCTTTGCGCATCGGCGCGGAAGACATGCTGGACGCCGCCATCCCTTTCGAACGCGATGCGCAAATGATAACCGTTGAGGTATCGGAGCGTAGTTGGTCGGCCTCAGTATAAACTAACCATGAATGCTAAAAAGATGGTTCTCTCTGTATGACCCATCGAAAATATAATGGAAAAGAAAAAAGCCCGTAAAACCGCATGAAATCGTTGGTTTTACGGGCGGTTGAGGCGTTATGGAGCGCAAGGGATTCGAACCCTCGACCCCTACCTTGCGAAGGTAGTGCTCTCCCAGCTGAGCTAGCGCCCCGTTTATTATGGCAGGAGTATAATCGCAATCGTTTTTTTTGCAAAGCCCCATTCGCCGCCCATAAAAACGGCCGCCGAAATAGGGCGGCCGGATTGATTTTTGACGGCGGCGGGTACTTACTTCGTAACGGCGTAAACGCCCCCGGTCGTCCCGTCAAACTGGGGGATTTGCAGCGACGCCCGGTTGTACCAGGCGTGCCGCAGCAATTGCTTCAATACGGTGGGGATCATCGGACGTTCGACGATGCAATCGATCATGCCATGCTTCAAAAGAAATTCCGAACGTTGGAAGCCTTCCGGCAATTGTTGTCCGATGGTCTGTTCGATCACTCGCGGTCCCGCGAAACCGATCAAGGCGTACGGTTCCGCTAAGATAATGTCGCCCAGCGCGGCGTAACTGGCCGCCACGCCCCCCATGGTCGGGTTCGCTAGAACGGAAATGTAGGGAATGCCCTCTTTCTTCAAGCGGGAGATGGCGGCGCTGGTTTTGGCCATCTGCATGAGGGAAAGCATCCCCTCCTGCATCCGCGCTCCGCCGCCGCCGGTGGATACGATGACCAGGGGAATGGAGTCATGCAAGGCGCGCTCCGCCGCCCGCGCGAATTTTTCGCCGACGACGGAACCCATGCTGCCCCCCATAAAGGAGAAATCCAACACTCCGGCGATGACGGCCATGCCGTTCATCTTGCCGAATCCCGTAACCGCCGCTTCGCAGCGTTTGGTTTTCTTCTGCGCCTGCTGCAATTTCTGATCGTAGCCGTCGAAATCGAGCGGATTCTTGGAAGCGAGTCTTTCGTCGAATTCAAGAAAAGAACCGTCATCCAGAATGTGGCGCAGACGATCCTCGACGGGGTGCGTATAATAAAAATCGCATTTAGGGCAGATGAATAGATTGCGTTTGATTTCTTCGTTGGTAACGTATTCGCCGCATTGGTCGCAGACGCGCCAAATGCCGCTGGGCAAGTCTTTTTTCTTCTCGTTCTTGGCGAGAGGCGTGAATCGATTCTTCTTTTTGAACCAAGCCAATAGCCTTCTCCTTGTCTCCATTAGATTTGAAAATCAGATCGTTTACGGCTAAACAGATTCCTCAACCACGATAACAATATTTATAAGCAAAATAAATCACTTTATTAAACAAAAAAAAATTCCAAAAATCAACAGCGCTAAAGGATTTATTTTATCTCGCCGATCCATGCAGCGCATCGGCGATCGGTTTGAGAAATTCCGCCGCCGCCCGTTCGGGAAATTCGGGAGATTCTTCTATGATGCGCACGAGAGCGCTTCCAATAACAACGCCATCGGCCTCTTGAGAGATCATATTCGCCTGTTCCGGCGTGGAAACGCCAAATCCCACAGCCACCGGCAAATCTGAAACGGCGCGGATTCGCTGGAGATTGGCCTTCAAATCCTGCGATATATCGGAGCGCTCGCCAGTAACGCCCATGCGCGATACGTAATAGATAAAACCGCGCGCTAGCCGAGCGATGCGTTGAATCCGTTCGTCGGTGCTAGTGGGCGCGATAAGGTAGACGAGCGCCAGACCTTGTTTCTCCAAAAAACAGCTGAATTCTTCCCCTTCTTCGGGAGGAAGATCAGGAACGATAAGCCCATCCACTCCCGCCACGGCGGCGTCGCGGGCGTAGGCTTCCAAACCGTAATGATAAAAAAGATTGTAATACGTCATGATAACGATCGGCGTATTCGACTGGTTTCGGATTTCCTTGACGGTTTGCAGCAGGTTTTTCATGGTTACGCCCCGCCGCAGGGCGCGTTCACCCGCTTTTTGGATGACAGGGCCATCCGCTACGGGATCGGAGAAGGGCATTCCCAGTTCGATGACGTCGGCGCCCGCATTCGCCAGCGCTTGAGCGATGCTTTTCGTCGTCTCCAGATCGGGATCGCCCGCCATAATGTAAGGGATTAAGGCCTTTTGCCCCTGCTCCCGTCGCCGCAGTATGGCTTGTTGGATGGCGGCGGAGCCGCGTTCGGCCGAAAGGACGCGCTGGTTCATTCTACGACTCCCTTCAGATGTTTCGAAGCGGCTTCCACATCCTTGTCTCCCCTTCCCGACAGGTTAACGATGACGATTTGGTCTTTCGATAAGCATGGCGCCTGTTTCATGGCTTCGGCGATGGCGTGCGACGATTCCAGCGCTGGGATGATTCCTTCCGTTCGCGACAGCAGCACGAAGGCTTTCAATGCTTCTTGATCCGTGGCGGCGGAGTATTGAGCGCGGCCGCTGTCTTTGAAGAAGCAATGTTCCGGCCCCACTCCGGGGTAATCCAATCCGGCGGAAATGGAGTGCGTATCCATGATTTGGCCGTCTTCGTTTTGCATCAAATAAGCCATCGATCCATGCAGTACGCCCGGCTCTCCTGCATTGAGAGGGGCGGCGTGCTTGCCCGTCGCCAAGCCCAGACCGGCGGCTTCCACGCCGATGAATTTCACTTCTTTATCGTAATAAAAGGGATAAAAAAGCCCCATAGCGTTGCTGCCGCCGCCGACGCAGGCGATAAGGCAATCGGGCAGTCTTCCCGCTTGTTCCAGAATCTGCCGCCGCGTTTCCTGGCCGATGATGGATTGAAATTCCCGCACCATTTTGGGGAAAGGATGCGGCCCCGCCACCGTGCCGATGACGTAGTGCGTCGAGCGCACGTTGGTCACCCAATCCCGCATCGCTTCGTTCATGGCGTCTTTCAGCGTTTTGGTTCCGCTGCTCACGGAAACGACGCTTGATCCCAGCAGTTTCATGCGGAAGACGTTCAGCCGCTGGCGAACCGTATCTTCCTCGCCCATATAAACGCAGCATTCCAGCCCGAAAAGCGCCGCCGCCGTAGCCGTAGCCACGCCGTGCTGTCCGGCGCCGGTCTCGGCGATGACGCGCTTTTTGCCCATGCGCGCCGTGAGGAGAACCTGGCCGATGGTGTTGTTGATTTTGTGCGAGCCGGTATGAGTGAGGTCTTCACGCTTGAGGTATATCTGCGCGCCGCCCAGATGCTCGCTGAGCCGCCGCGCATAATAAAGGTTGGTGGGACGCCCCGCGTATTCCCGCATCAGGCGGTCGAATTCGCCGTGAAAATCCGCGTCTTTCCAAGCCGTTTCGAAGGCGTCGTCCAGTTCTATCAAGGCGGGCATAAGGGTTTCGGGAACGAACATGCCGCCGTAATCGCCATACCGTCCCCGCCGGTCGGGATAGGCGTATCTTTCAGCGGCGAACGCCGCAGGTTCGACAGCCATAAGCCGCTCTTTCTCCATTGGATAGGAATAGAAATCCATTTACTCGTAATGAAGTCCAAACAATGTCCTATTATAGTAGCGCCGAAACGGAAAAAAGTAAGGTATTGCTTTTAGGCGTCTGAATCCAGATGGCCAGGATGAAAGCATGATTAGGATAGCGAATGAATACCGTTTTCCATTTGATTTGAAGTATAACCAACATTATTGAGGGGAGGGCGAGGCTCAATGTCATTAAGTTAAGGCGTAAATTAACGCAATTCCATTCCCTCGCCCTCTGGGAGAGGGTTAGGGTGAGGGGAAGCTCAATCAATTCTTGCTAATATGCGTCCTTTTTTTGATAAAGAAAATTATATTAACCTTAACTTAATGACATTGGGGCGAGACTCCCGCCGAGCATTATTGATGCAATGGTTCGCCAGGAGGCTCACCCTCCCATCCTATCTACTGCCGATGCTTCAAATCCAAAGGCATTTCGTATTATTTATCTCTCGAATCGAATAATTTCCAATCATTCTATTGATTTATCGTATCCACATCAGCGGATATTCATGATTAAATCTCATATTTATATATTTTAGAATGAATTGTCTCATCCAGGCGGAGAAATCTCGTTCGCGAGGCTTCCGCAATGCAAAATATTTCATCACGATGATTTACCTGATCGGCGCCATACTGAAATAGATAAACCATTGCGTATAAAATCATAAATTTCTGCGGATATTATCGGAGAGAATTGGAAAGAAAATTGTAAAAGATTTGAAATGACATTTGCAAGTTCGTACCCTATTGATGCCTCTCTTTTATACCGGCCTAAGGAGAAATAACGCGCCGCTTTTTCCCGGCGCTTCCTCTTCGCCAGCGCATGCGCTAGGATTTTTCCAACCTTAGACTCCAGGAGAAATCAACGATGGGCGCTTACGTGCATGGCTACGCCGAGGAAGAATTGCAACGGCTTTACGATCAATCCAAAATGCTGCGCGATCTTTTTCATCGCAACGTTCGTTATCCCGCAGGAAGCCGCGTCCTCGAAGCGGGCTGCGGCGTGGGAGCGCAAACCGCCGCCCTTATCCAAAATAACCCCGATGCGCTTATCGCTTCCGTGGATATTTCCTTGGAATCCCTTAATCTGGCGCGAACCGCCGCCGGAAACAGCGCCGTGGATTTTCTCCAGGCCGACATCTACTCGCTTCCCTTCCCCGCCGAGACGTTCGATCACATCTTCGTCTGCTTCGTGCTGGAGCATCTTTCCGATCCTTTGGGGGCATTAACAAAACTTAAATCACTCCTCAAGCCAGGAGGAACTTTCACGCTTATCGAAGGCGACCACGGTTCCGCTTTTTTCCATCCCGACAGCGAAGAAGCGCGGCGCGTGTGGAACTGCCTGGTGGACGCCCAGGCGCGTCTCGGCGGCGACTCTTTGATTGGACGGCGCTTGTATCCTTTATTGCATGAAGCTCAATTTCAAGAGATCGCCGTAGAGCCGCAATTCATTTACGCCGACGCGGGACGGCCGGAATGGGTGGAATGGTTCACCGTCAAGACTATTACGGCGATGGTCAAGGGCGTCAAAGAATACAGTTTGCAAATGGGATTCATCGACGAAGAAGAATGGGAAAAAGGCATTCAAGCCTTACTAAGAACGGCGGCGCATCCCGACGGCGTTTTTTGTTATACGTTTTTCAAAGCCACTGCCCGCAAGAGGCGGCCATGACGGCTCATCCATCGCCATTACTCCGCGAACGTTTTTTTGCTTTTTTGCATGGAAACTATCAGGGCCGGATTCTCTTTTTTCCCGACATCACCGATTGGTATAAAGCCCGCCGTACTCCCCTCGGCGAGCCGCAGCGATACGAACCGGGGCAGATTATTTATGACGACGATCCCTTTCACCGGCAAAACCGCGATATGCCGCCGAAATTTCGGGATTGGACGCTGCTGGATTTTTATCGGCGCTGCGGCTGGGGATGCCCAATTCATCTTTACAAATGGCGCGAGGAAGTACGGGACGGATGGCGTCAAGACATACGCTTCGATAACGGTAAAGAATACGCCCTGTTAAAAACCCCCATCGGCGAGCTGCGCCGGGTACGCACTCTGGCCGCCGATGGCAGTTACTGCATTACCGAACATTTCGCCAAAACAATTAAAGATTTGGATATCCTGCTTTGGGCGGTTCGGCATACATCGATATCCATTCGTTTCGACCGCATTCAAAAAGCGTTGGAGGCGCTGGATGGATTCGGCGTCATTGACATTCCCGTTGGCCGCTCTCCCTTCGGAACCTTCATTCACGACGCGATGGGACTCTATCAAGGAATCTTCGCGCTGCATGACGAACTGGCGGCGGTGGAGCGTTTTCTCGACAGCTTAGCCGAGCCGTTCTTGCAGACGATTCGCGCCGCCGCGCAGACTCCCGCCCGCATCGTCATCGTCAGCGATCACGCCGATGAATATCTCATCTGTCCGCCGCACTATCAAAAATACTGCCTTCCGATCTATCAAAAAGCCTGCGTCATACTTCATGAAGCGGGCAAGATCGTTTCCACCCATGTGGACGGCAACCTGCATGGTCATTTTCGCCTATTGCCGCAAACCGGTTTCGACCTGTTGGACGGCTGCACTCCCGCGCCTATGAGCAACTACTCCGTTAGCGAACTGAGCGCCGCGCTGGGCGATAAACTATACGCCTACTGCGGCATTCCCGCCTGCCTTTTCGCCGCCAACCGCCCCGACGAAGAAATTCTCGCCTGGGCGGAAACGATCGAACGCGAAAGTCGCGGGCGCATGATTCTCAATGTGGGAGATATCCTCTCGCCGGAAGGAAACATCGAGCAGGTAATTCGCGTGGGGGAGTGGGTTGGATAGATGATAAGTAAAACCTACAAAAAAGGGACAATCCCACTACGGAACCGCCCCTCATTAAATTAACCGCACTTAAGTATTTTTATGCCGGATTCCTTGTTTTGTCGCAGCATTGCTTATATTTTTTCCCGCTTCCACATGGACATTTTGAGTTTCTTCCTAGTTTGGGAGGTAATTTAATAGGCGTTTCTTTATAAGGATTTTTTACGAAATCGATGGTTTCTAGGGAAGGCATCCGAAACGAAAAAACCGTTTTCCCGTTTTTATTAGTGATGGCGAAATCTCCCATTACAATCACATCCATTCCAATCAAAACATCAACGGAATCAGTTAAAATTCCTTCAGTGACAATAACTTCAGGAACTCCAACCTTGTTTGGCAAGCCAATATTTACGATATATTTATTCGATATATTTTCCCCTGATGCAGTGCATACTCTGGCGACGCCAATTGGTTTTAGTTTTAATTTTTCTACAACAACATTAGTGATAAGGCTTTTTGTGGCTCCCGTATCCCAAATAGCCCAAAATTCAACTCCAGGATAATCTTCTATCCTTAATCCTGGTTTACTTGGATCAAAAGCAGGATGTATCACAACTTTGCTTTTAATTACATTAGCAATATTTTCGTACGTTTGTGTAAATGAGAATTGTTTTATAGGCATTTATGCGAAAGCCACCCTAGAATGATAGACTTGGGTATAAGATTCCGAACCTGGTTCGCATTTTTGCACTAGAAAAGTCCCCAACTCGGTCGTTTTCGTGGTTTCGCGAAGCGCTTCAATCTCGGAATTATATGCGCCTAGCACTTCTTCGCCCTTAATCACGACGAACTTTCCGTTATATTGCTTCACCAATTCATCCTGATGCTGCAAATAATATTCGAACTCTTTTTCAAGAGGTTTCATGGTTTTCTCTGCCGTTTCTCTTAATCTCTTCAACCCAATTATCGGCATCGCATTTCAACTCTATAAAATATTATCAATAGATCCACTTCTTTGTCAACGGAGAATATTCGGTAAGCCCACCATATCCACTTATTCCACCACCATTGCCAATAAATCCGAATCTGCCACCGATTTTTCATAAATTACGGACGCCCTAACCCGTATTCCAGCTTTCCCATCTCCGCCTCCAAAAATCCAATCCCTCAATTATCCCCTCAATTTAAGAGAATAGAAGGGAATTATAGGGAATAGGAGGTTAAACCGTCTAAGGAAGTTGAAAACAAAATCGCAATTTTTCAAGTGAAGATTTATAAAGGGTTAAAACAATAAAAAGGCGGGAAAACAGAGGTTAAAGAATCATGGGCCCACTAGGACTCGAACCTAGGACCGACCGGTTATGAGCCGGTAGCTCTAACCAACTGAGCTATGGGCCCGCGTTTATTACTCTATGTCAACTTCCGTCTCCGTCAAGACATCGCGATCTGCGGGCAGGCATTTTATCGTCATGCCGCCTCGCCATAAATGCTTCTATTCTCTTGGATCGACGCAAACAAACAAAAAGGCGCGAAAAAACGTAAAATGCTCACCGCAAACCCTTTGCGGCATCGGCGCTGTCGCCTATCATTACAGAAAGCCGAATTTCCGAATTCAATCGTCCTTGATCGCATTCCTTTTAGGATAATCCGCTTCCCGTTGGATTGTCAAACAGGTTGAAGCGTAATGGTTTCGCGGCGGCGATTTAAACTCCGCCCAAAGAGTCCAATGTTATATTTAGGATTAGGTTTTCTTATGAGCAATTCCCAATTACTCATCGTCGGCTCCGTGGGTTTCGATACCGTCCGTACGCCTTACGCAAGCGGCGAACGCATTTTGGGCGGCACGGCGGTTTATGCTTCCTGTTCCGCCAGCCATTTCGCGAAATCCGCCATCGTCGGCGTTGTAGGCGACGATTTTCCGCTTGAACACGAAAAATTGCTCGAATCCAAATCGGTCGATTTAACATGTTTGGAGCGGCGTCCCGGCGCCACTTTCCATTGGAAGGGCTATTACGAGGGCGATATGAACCAGGCTATTACCGAAGACACCCAACTCGGCGTCTTTGGCGATTTTTCGCCCAAAATTCCCGATTCCCATCGTAACATTCCTTTTCTCTTCTTGGGAAATATCCACCCGCAGCTGCAATTGGACGTATTGGACGCCATGTCAGGGAATCCCATCGTTGCGGCGGATACCATGAATTTCTGGATTAACGGCGAACCCGAACTTTTGCGAAAAGTCATAACCCGCGTGCAGATCATGCTGGTCAACGACGGCGAAGCGCGCATGATTTCTGGAAAAACCAAACTGCTGGAAGCGGCGAATTTCATTTTGGATATGGGACCGAAAGTCGTCGTTATCAAGAAGGGCGAGCATGGCGCAATGCTTTTTTCCAAAGAGGATATCTTCGCCGTCCCGGCAATTCCACTGCGGACGGCCAAAGATCCCACCGGCGCAGGGGACACTTTCGCAGGCGGCATGATGGGCTGCCTGGCAATGTTGGGCAACATAGCAATAGCCTCCTTGCGGCAAGCCGCCGCCGTGGGAACCGTGATGGCTTCTTTCACCGTGGAAGATATCAGCCTTAACCGCTTGGTCTCCGTGAAAAAAGAGGATATTCGGGAACGTTTGCAGATTTTGAGGAAATTAACGGATTTTGGAGAGATTATAATATAACAATAACGAGGCTCTTGAAAAATTCCATTATTCCTCCCCCAAGCTTGGGGGAGGTTAGGAAGGGGTTGCTTTAAGTCTAATAAAATCAACCCCCCTCTAACTCCTCCCAAACTTGGGGGGAGAATTTAATAGCTTACTTTATCAATTTTGCTAGAGCCTCAAGAACGTTAAACATTATTCGGCCGCATCGATCGTTGATTCCGAAGCCGATGACGCCATTGGACGACGAATGAGCTATTCCATCATTATTCCCGCCTACAACGAAGAAGGGCGCATCGGCGCTACGGTGCGCGATTATGCTTCCTTCGTGGAATCCTCCATGCCGAGGGATTCGACGGAAATCTTGCTGATCGTCAACGGCTCCGGCGACCGCACAGGCGATATCGCGCGGGAATTGGAAAAAGAGTACTCCTTCGTTCATGCGTGGATCAGACCGGAACGGATGGGCAAAGGCGGGGCCGTTTTGCAGGGATTCGAATTGGCGCAAGGAGAGATCGTCGCTTTCGCCGACGCAGATAACGCCACCACGGCGCCGGAACTTAAAAAATTGCTTGACTGCGTCGAGACGGGCGCCGACGCCGCCATCGGGTCTCGTTGGCTGCCGGACAGCCGCCAGACCATCCCGCAGCCATTGGCGCGGCGCATCGCCAGCCGCGTTTTCAACTTGATCGTCCGGCTGATGTTTCAATTGCCCTATCGCGATACGCAATGCGGCGCCAAAGCGTTTCGCCGCGACGCCATACGGAAAGTACGTCCATCGATTCATTCCAAGGGTTGGGCTTTCGACGTGGCGTTGATTTGGAACTTGCGACGCCAGGGTTTCCAGGTTGTGGAAACGCCGATCGTCTGGAGCGACAATTCCTGTTCCCGGCTGCGAATGCACCGCGATGCGCCCGCAATGCTGATCGAGTTGATTAAATTGCGGTTGGGATGGTGACGAATATTCGTCAAAAATCTTACTCAAAGAGTCAATGCCTATGGATTTGCAGAAATATAGAAACGAATTCGTCCATCCCCAGCAAGATTCAATCTTTTTAAATCATGCGGGAGTATCTCCCTTGCCCCGTTGCGCGGAAGAGGCGATGAAGCGCGTCATCGATTTGAACCGCATTCTTTCGCCGGAAGCCTGGAAGGAAATTCAGCAACACGTCCCCGCCTGCCGCCGCGCCGTTGCGCACTTAATGAACGCCAATACGGATGAAATCGCTCTTACTCGCAACACTACGGAAGGCATCAACTGGGTTGCCAACGGCATCGACTGGCATGCCCAGGAAAGAATCGTCTCCATTCGCGGGGAATATCCCGCCAATATCTACCCCTGGATGCGCTTGCGCCGCAAAGGAGTCATCTTTCACCTTATCCAACCCAAAGGCGGCCGCGTCGATCCGGAAATGATCGAACAAGCCTTAACGCCCGGAACCCGGCTGCTTACGCTCAGCCTGGTGCAATTCACCACCGGCTTTCGCGCCGATTTGGAAGCCATTGGACAAATATGCAAGAAAAAGGGCGTTTTTTATATGGTGGATGTTATCCAAGGACTGGGCGCGCTGCCGGTGGATTTGAAAGCGGCGCAAGTCTCCTTCGCAGCGGGCGGCGCTCAAAAATGGCTGCTGGGGCCGCAAGGCGGGGGATTTTTTTATTGCGCCTCCGAACATCTCGCTTCCGTGAACGTTACCAGCGTCGGTTCGGATTCGATGGCCCGGCCTGTACCTTATCTCGATTACGAATACGAACTGCGGAAGGACGCCGCCCGTTTCGAATACGCCACCCTGCCTACGCTTTGCATCGCGGGCATGAAAACATCGGTCGAAATGATTTTGGAGGCGGGCGCGGCGGAGATCAGCGAACGCATCCGTATCCTGACAGACATACTTGTCGACGGCGCCAAGCGGAAGGGATACCGCTGCCACTCGCCGCGCGGCGACGGCGAATGGTCCGGCATTGTGGCTTTCACCCATTCGGTTTATTCCAATGAAACGGTTCTTTCCCAACTGCGCAGCCGCAACATCTTCGCTTTTGAACGGGAAGGTTGCATCCGTTTTGCGCCTCATTTCTATCAAACGGAAGCGGAGATGAGCCAAGTCGTGGACGCGATGTAGTTCATAGTTAAAGACCTTTTCTCTTCTATTTTTCCATATAGTCTATATTGTTTAATCCTAACGATTCTTCGTACAAATCCTAAATGGATTGATTCATTATTTATAACTCATGAGCCTCTTGCAAAATTCTTTTATTCCTCCCCCAAGATTCAAGGATTTATAAGGGGGAGAAAATTTGACTCTACGGTTAGCGAAAGCGAAAGTCAAGTTTGAAGTTGTAAAGCCATGGGATGCGGGGATCGACGTTTTCTTGGGCGAGGCGGGAGGG
>JBFMBP010000078.1 GCA_040755155.1 Candidatus Omnitrophota bacterium
GATCCCCGCATCCCATGGCTTTACAACTTCAAACTTGACTTTCGCTTTCGCTAACCGTAGAGTCAAATTTTCTCCCCCTTATAAATCCTTGAAGATTGGGAGAGGTTAGGTGAGGGTTGATATTAGTAGACATATTATTCCCTCACCCTAATCCTCTCCCAGAGGGCGAGGGAATATATAAGCAATAATCCTAACGCATTCTGGTATTATGCCGTTTATTGGCAAGGAATATTTAACGCCTGCATGATTCCCTTCATATAGCCGATCGCCAGGACCTTGCCCAACACGGCATAGCCGGGATTATCGTTGCTTTCTCCAATCAACGTCGGCGCGTGATCGGGACGGATGGGGCCAGTAAATCCGGCGTCGTGATAAATCTGCAACATGCGCGGCATGTTGGTGGGGCCGTTATCGTGGAACGTTTCGCGGAAGCGCTGGCCTTGTCCTTCGATGTCGCGGAAATGAACAAAGAATATTTTCTTCTGTTCGCAGAATTCCTTGGCCGCCTTTTCGATGTCTTCTCCCATGGCTTTGAAATTGGCCTGGCAAAACGCGATGCCGTTCATGGGGCTGGGAACGATGTCGAGAACGCGGCGATAATTTTCCACGCTGGTGAGAATGCGCCCGATGCCCCTTAACGGCGAGATGGGCGGATCATCGGGATGCAGAGCCATCCGAACGCCCGCCTCTTCCGCCACGGGGATAATTCGCTTCAGAAAGTAAGTCAGATTCTCCCAGATCGTTGCTTCAGGAATTGCGCCCCACTTCGTCAATCCCTGCTTCTCGGCGGCTTGAGCCTCGAATTCGGAGGTCAAAGCGCCGCCTCGTTCCGGAACATCGACTCGGGTGCGATACCAGCCCAGCCCAGCCATGAAGTTGTAACAGCACATCGGGATGCCGGTTTTTCCCATCGCCGTAATTGCCGCTTTATAGTTCTCGATATCCTCATCGCGGCCAGGCGATCCCAGCTTGATTCGCTCGGCGTTAACGGGGTGGCTTTCCACTCCGGCGATCGTCATACCCGCCGAGTTAAAATCCTCTTTGACTTTCGCCAAGGCATCGGCGTATTGATCCCGAGGGATTCTTCGCAAAATCCCCTGGACGTTGACGATGGCATGGGAAACCCCGATCTGTAGGGCGAGTTTCCATCGATCTTTATCGCGATGCGGCAACGCCAAAGCCAGTTTGACGCCTTCTTTCGCCGTATTCGGAGAGGTTTCCATTGAGCTGGAGGGAACGATGGAAGACATGCCTATTGCGGCGGCGCCTCCCGCCATCATGGCGATATTGTTTTGAATCCATTTTCTTCGGTGAATCTTTTGCATGATTTATATCCTTTTCTGGACAAATGAATCCTCGATTCGTTTTTTGGAAACTAAATTGGATTGGATTCGAATCCACGATACTATTTAACTGTATGAAGAGAAGAAATACGAATTTATTATTTCGCCCTTTCAGGGCTTAAAAAGCAAGGATTTCTCTTCAATCGGGTACACTGTTACTGGAAAAGAAAGATCGGCCCAAGGAGAGATTCCCGCCGCCGCTAACGTTTGCCCAGCGAATGCAGCGCCGGTTGGATTAAGCAATCATCAGCGGTTGACAGGATCGCCCGCCATAATCCACGCTTTGTTGAAGGCGGCGTGTTTAATGGTTTTGCCGTTTTCGCGGGGATCCGCTTGTCCCGAATTATTGTAGGTATACGACGCATGCAGGAGACCATCGCGCGTTTGAATGATGGATGGATAACTGAAGCTGCCGCCTTGACCGGGTTCTTTGTATTCGAGACGCCGCGTCCATTGGAAGGTTTTCCCTTCATCCTGAGAGATCGAAACGGCCAAGCTATGGCGTCCTTCTTCCGTATCGTTATAAATGACGATCCAATCGCCGTCGTTTAAATTGGCGACTTCCAGTCCCGCGCCCGGATTCGGCAATAAGGGATGGTCGTATACCGTGCTCCAGCTCATGCCGTTGTCCTTCGATTCGGAAACATGCACCCGCATGGGTTCGGGACCGTTATCGCGCATATAGGCGACAAGCGAGCCGTCTTTCTTTTTCGCGAAAGTGGGTTGGATATTGCCCCCGCCCACGATGGGATCGCTGAAGCGCCAGGTTTCGCCCCAATCGTCCGTCATGGCGGCGAGAGAAAAGGAGAAGCCATCGGAATACAATCCCACCAACAAAGTTTTTTCGTTCAGAACGATAGGGTGGCCGCGAGTGAACCATCCAAGACGACGGGTCAGTTTATCCGCCGCTTGACGGTTATTGTGGTCGATCCATTGCCGTATGCGATCATCAGGCGTTATGTTTAGCGATTTAAGATATTCTTCGCTTTTGGTTCTGACCTTCTGTTCGAAATCATCTCCGGGTTTGATATGAAGAACATTCATGGAATCCCATACCGGCGGTCCTTCGGCGCGCATATAGTTGGTGGAGGTTTTGTATTTCATGAGGGCGCTCTCCCAGGTATTGGCCAGGATGGTTGGCCACAACAGCCAAAGCCGCGCTTCCGGATCGATAATCATGCAGCAATTCGTATCGGGAAAGCCGGGAGTATCCGCCATGAGAAAGCGATCCGTCCACTTTCCCATTCGCTTTACCCAACGCGCGCCTTCGATATACGCGTTATCCGACTGACGTTCGCCTCCATGAAACCAACAAACCAAAAGGTCGCCATTAGGACATTCGACGATGCAGGAACCGTGATTGTGTATGTTCTCTCCAGGAAAGACGACCTCGGCTTGATGCCAAGGTTTTTCCTCCGCAAAGGAAATCATGCCATATAAACCGATAAAGCTTATGCTGAGAATCATGTAAGATTGTCGAATCATTTTTCTTCACCCTTCCTACGAACGATCGACGGCTGAATCCTTCCAATGCCAACGCTGTTTTAGCGCCGATCATTGTATGGAAAACCATCTTGTTTCGAGTCTATCATCCTAAAAACAGTGATTAGTGACAAGTGACGAGTGATAAGTAAACGAAATTCAGCGATTTACAAAATACAATCCGTTCACCTTTTGGGTGATAAGGATGTTATTACGCATCATTCTTAGGCGATTCTTCGCTTGAGGGATTTCATGCGGTTGCCCTGAGACCGGCAACGATCGTTTGAGGGCAGCCATAGAGGCCGAACTTGGATATGGGTTCGATTCATCGATTTATAGATCGTCGAATAGATTGGGCTGATCGCACTCTTTCTGCTTTTTTTCTTCCTCTGCGATTTTACGGTTGATCTCCGCCCGCCGTTCCTTTTTTTCTCGTTCTTTTTCTTTTCTCAATCGGCGCCGTTCTTCCATGCAACGATCGATTTCCTCGGCTTCCTTTTCCGTAACGATATTCAAAACGATCTCTTTATCTCCTATCAACTCTTTCGGAACAATCATTCCATTCTCCAAATAGACAAAAGAAAATTGCTTGTTGATGCGCGGATCCGACAAGCCCTCTTCCCCATAAACAAGATCGCAGGCAGCTGCAATTTCAGAGGCCTTGTTTCCTGTTGTGGATTTTTTCGTTCCGAAGAAATCGCAAATCGCATTGGAATTTATATAATTATCGTTATCCTTATCAAACAAGAAATTCAGCCTGGCGATCACAAACACGATAGCCGCCGCCCAGACTTCTTTTTTCCCGCGATTCATCGAGAGCGATTTCTGCTCTTTGATACGGTCGCACAAATTCAGAGAATAACGTAAATAATCTTCATTCAAGTTTTTCGCAAAAAAAGATATTAACAGTTCCTTTATTTCATCGAGACGAATGGTCTTTTCCGTTTTTGTCGATTTGAGTTCCATGGATGCTCCGAATCTAGAAATTGGAATTATACCAGTCTGCATTTAGATTGTTGCTTTTAAGTTCCCTCGCCCTCTGGGAGAGGGTTAGGGTGAGGGAATAGTAAATCTAATAATATCAACCCTCACCTAACCTCTCCCAATCTTGGGAGAGGGATTTTAAAAGCGACAAATTCAATGACGATTGGAATTACCGGAAATTCCTTTCCTGGTGAGCGCGAATTTCCGAGGCGATTAAAGCGCGGACGCAGAAACGCTTCGACCCAATTTAAAAAAATCCCTCTACCGTTTGGAGAAATAAAACATTTCTTCTTTTCTATTGAAGGGATATCACAATGAACTTATGGAGTCAATAGTATAGCGGCGAGGAGGCCGTCCAGCGTATGGGTTTGCGCTTCCACGATGGGCGGAAAGCCGAGTTCGCGCAGCGCCTGGCTCGTTGTGGGACCGATCGACGCGGCGCGCACTCCGTTTTGAGCATTGGGATGATCGCGCAGGACGGCAAAAAAATTCCGCGCCGTGGAAGGACTGGTAAACAGCGTCCAATCCATCGCTCCTTCCGATAATAGCCCAATAACATCCTGCGGGATTTCCTTGACCGGTTCGTTGCGGTAAGCGACGACGGCGTTCACATCGCCTTCATACTCCTGCAATAAATCAGGCATCGTTCGATGGGCGATGTTGGATAACGGTAACAAAAAACGCTGGCTGCGAATGGCGTATTTCTGCCGGAATTCCTCGAAAAAACCTTCCGCCGATGACCGTTCGGCGATGAAATCCAGGCGCCAGCCCAATGCCAGCGCCGCCCGTTGCGTAGCAGGGCCAATCGCCGCCAATTTCGCCGCGCCCACGGCTTCGTTGCGGTTTAATACTTCCACACGACGGGCGAAAAAACGGATGCTGTGGGCGCTAGTGAAGAATATCCAATCGTAACGCTCCAACGAACGGATGGCTTCGTCTAACGGTTCGTAATCTTCCGGCGGCAAAAACTCGATCATGGGACAGGCGATAGGCGTCCATCCCGCCCGGCGAATCTTCTCCGCCGTCTCATCCACGTCTTCGCCGCCGCGAAGAATCAATATTCGTCCTTTGATCTTTTCTTCCATAGATTCGTCAGTAAAAATCCCAACAGTACATGCAGCGGAATGGCGAACTGGCTGAAGAGGTCCCAATCGTTTCCGCCCCAGTCGGGATGCCAAATCGTCGTCCAGCCCAATCCGCAGAGTACGCATACAAACAAGAAGCGCAAATAGAGCGAATTGATCCCCTTTCTTAACAGAAACAGCAGCGGCAACTCGATTGGAATCCCCAAAAACGCCGCCCGCTGGTGAAAGGAAGCCAGCATTTTGAAATGCGCCCCATCGAAAAAGAGAAACCGGTGATGATTGGGCGTCTTATGAAACAACGGCACCAGCCGCTCAAGGCCATTATCCGTTCCTAACATGGGAAAAGCGAGAGTCAGCCCTATTGTCAATCCGATAAACGCCAGCAACGGGATCAATATTTCTAACGGATCGTAATCTCGCTTCCTCCAAAACAAGTAAGCCATTGCCGGGATATAAAAAATCGCCAGCATGTGCGACAAGCACGCCAGCGCGAAGAAAACGCCAACCGGCCAGGCTCGTCCTTCCCCCTCCAGCCAGCGCTGCGCCGCCCAAAAAGCAAGAAGAAGAAAAGCGTTCACCCAAGCGTAATTTTCCACATGGCCGACGAATACAAGAAACGAACCGCAGAAAACATTGACAACCAGAAACAGCCAACTCCTCCGCATCGCCCACAACGCTTGCAACGCGATGGCGCCCGCCAGCGAACTGCTCGCCGCCAAGGCGTTCCAACCGCTGACTCCGAAAGGATGAAGGAAAATATAGAATGCTTTATGAATCCATACCGTCAGAATCGAACGGTAGTACATCGGAAACCCCTTCTCCGTAATCAGGGATTCCATGAACCAACCGTCCGCTCCTACGGGGGGAATCCATTTCAAGGAATAGAGAAGAAGCGTCAGGGAAATGGTAACGAAAAACGCACGCATCGGGACATAAGCGTTTTTTCTAATTTGGATGAAGATGGAAGCCATGTCCATCACGGCGCGGATACTTTCACGCCGCGCAGATAGGCGGCCGCGTCTTCCGGCGGAGTGCATTCCACATGCGTTCCCGTACGGGCGAACCAATCCAAAAAGCCGGGCGGCTGCGGCAGAAATTCGATATGCCAATGATAATCCAGCGATATGGTGCAGACGTATTCCCGCCGGGGAGGAAAAACGGGCATCGTATGCAAAACCATGAGAATGCGCCATCCCGGAACCGCCGCCTCCAACCGGTAAGCCGCATCGCGAATCATTTCCGCCAACGCGGGGAAGCGGTCGGGCGGCTCGGTGCAAAAATCGGCGGAATGACGGCGGGAGAAAAGATGCACTTCAAAAGGATAACGCGAGGCGAAAGGACAATAGGAAACGTAATCCGCCGTCGCTTTGACCAGCCGCTCCTTATCGTTGATCTCCTGCTTGATGGCGTCGCAAAATAAACATCGTTCCTTGTAATTGTAATAATCGCGGGCGGCGACCAACTCGTCTTTCAATCCCAGCGGGATGATGGCGCTGGCGATCAGCTGGGAATGGGGATGCACAGGTTTTCCGCATTCCCATTCGCGGAATATGGAGAAAGAGCGCATCCGCTGGTCTTTGCGCAGATCGGTGATGCGCTCGCGGAACGCTTGCAGCGTCAGCGCGTAATGCTGCGGCTTCATGGTGATAAGTGTATCTTGGGGATTGTCGCTTTCGATGACGATTTCGTGGGCGCCGACGCCCCGCATCATGTCGTACATCCCCACCCCTTCGCGATCCTCCTGCCCCTCCACGCGGTAAAGGGGAAAACGGTTGGCAGCTACCCGCACCATGCGGGGACCAACGCCGGGCAGGTTGGACCCGGCGCTCCAAACCACCACAGCCCCCGCCGTTTGCGGGTCTTTCAGCACGTTGAATCGATCCTGCGGCCAGCTCTCTTTGGAAACGGCGAGCAACTGCTCCCGTTCGGGATCGTGAGTCATCAGCACCCACCCGCCATGATGCGAATCTCTGCGCAATTTGGAAAATCGCTCCCGCATGAAAACATTTACCTCCGTCGCAATAACCTAAATAATTAATATAAAGCGAAGGATGGGCTATACCGTTTAACCCATTGATTATTTCATCCATTGAATACTGGCTGGTCGAAAAACATAATCCATCTAACTTTTATCTTCCGGGTGATTTTTTTTCTTGTTTCGTCTGAAGGTTGACGAGTTTTTCAGGATGTAGAGATTCCCTTTGTTTAACGTCTTCGAAAATTTTCCTAATGTCAAACTGAAATTTTTGGGAGAGTTTTTCCCTGATTCGATGAATCTCTTCAACGATAGGATCGTGAATCACGGTTTTTCCTCCCAAGTGAAGGGTATGATATTTACCCACAAGTCGAAGGTATTCATCAAAGGCAGAAACAACCTTGCCCTTGCCACCCCTCGTGTTTTTGAATCACAAAATCACGAAAGCGCACGAATTCCACGAAATTTCCGAATCACGGAGATCATGGATTCATTTGGTTTCTACGGAAAAAACTTCCTCACGGCGGGATGCCATGCGCCAATTGTTTATTTTCAATTTATGTTTTTTTCGTGTTTTCTCTTTTAGTTTCGTGTTTTCGTGATTCAAAACGATGATTATAATAGTTCCTTTATACATCACATTGTTCATAACGTAAGTAAATTATATTCAAGCAAAACCCAACCGCCGCGCTAGATCCTCGGCGCATATATATAATATTTTCCCACATGCCGCTCCAGCGCGTAATGGCTGCGCAGCGTTTCGATCATCTCCGGCGTAAACCGCTCACCATCCCATCGATCCTGAAGATCGAACCACATGACGGCGCGAACGAATTCTTTATTCCGTATTCTTTTCAATAATAATTCCTGATCCCAATACCCTTGCAAGGAAAGTTGCGTACAGATGAACGGTTCGTAAACGGGAGGATGCCCCGCCATCAGCGCCGCCCCCGCCAGGTCGGACAATACCGGTCCTTCCAATCCCGCGAGTTCCCGCTCCACCATGCGCCCGGCTTGCGCGTCCTGCTGTGTCGGCGTATAGGAAAAATCGTTCTTCGAATGCGGCCAATGCCAAGTCTGTCCCAGTTGAAAAACGCAGGCGCACAAGAAGAAAATTAACGGAGCGCGATGAACATTTTGCGGAGATGGCTCGTCGGCCAAACGCTCGAAGGCGCCGTATACTATCCCCGCGCTGACCGCCGCTGCCGCCGCTAGCGACAACAGATAATTGGGCGCGGAGCCGATTTTTCCGCATAACGCCGCTTCGCCTATCGAGAATAAAACGAACCAAAACAGCAACGGATGCCCGCCGCCTTCCAAATCGTTACTGCAACGGCGCCAAAACAAAATTGCCAGCGGAGCGCAGCCCCATACAGTATAAAACGTTACCCAATGCCAGAGATAATACTTGACGTCGCTCATGCGAAAGGCGTTGGCGTTGTATAAGATCAAATGATAAAACGCGCCGCCCCGCGAGGCGAGGATGAGTAGCGCGAACAACAAGCCGCCCGCGCCCGCCAACGCCGTTAAATAGCGCAACGCATCGCGGCGGTTGGAACAATAAAGGCTCGCTCCTACAGCCAACGGCGCGGCGAAAAGCGTCTGCCGCGTGATTAGCGCCGCCAATAGCCACGGCAAGGCCGCTCTCCACGAACGCGATTTTTCGAAGATCAACAATCCCGCCGCCGCCAAAACGCAGCCAACGGCGTCTACTCGCGCATAGGCGCACCAATCGTAAACGTGATAGAAGGAAAGATAGACCAATCCAGCAAATACGGACGCTTTGGCGTTCCGCGTTTGCTTATAAGTCCATAACGACAAAATCCCCGCCGTCAAAATCGTCGCCGCGAGGGATAGAAAACGCGGCCAATGAAAATTCGTTCCCGTAAAATAGAATCCCGCCGCCATCAGCAGGGGATAGAGCGGGGGATAATTGTCGACGAGATAGGGCGGCTCGGCCAGCGAACGATAGAGAAATTGGCCATGCGCCAGCCGTTCGCCCTGATAGACGAGAAACGCCTCGCTGTTATCGAGATCGTAGGGATAAAGAATGATGCGCGCGCCGTGATAGAGAAACAGGCACGCATACAGCGCGCACCATCCCAAAACCAGCCAAGTCAAAAAAACTTGCGGATTGAGTTCTTGGCGCTTCATATTTTTCGCCGGTTCGCCGCCCGGCGGATCCGCATCATGGCTGCGATCCATCGCATTATAATCCATGGAGTGATCTTCGTGGTTCCGGCGCCTCGTTGTCGATAGAAAATGGGGCGCTCCACGATTCGCGCTCCATTCCGTTTTAGGTAGTAAAGCGTCTCCTCTACGATGGACGGGCCATCGGAAATCATGGCGTCCCACGGCAAGCATTCCAGCGCTTCTCGCCGATAGACGCGGTATCCCGACGTGGGATCGGTATAATTCAAGCCCAGAAATAAAACGCTGAGCCATCGCGCCGTTTTACTGTTGAGCGAGCGCAATAGTCCGAATTGCTCCGCGCTTCCGCCTTGAATATAGCGCGAGCCGATGACGACGTCCGCCTCTTGCGCCGCTTCCAGCAATTGCGGCAGATCGGCGGGATCGTGAGAGAGGTCGGCGTCCATTTCAACCACGAAACGACACCCACTGCGCGACGCTTCGGAGAGTCCGGCGATGCCCGCTTTGCCCCGTCCGCGGGGGCCGTCGCGGTGAATTGTGCGCACCCGCCCTTCGTATTTCCGCGCCAATTCCTCCGCAACCTCGCCCGTACCGTCGGGAGACATATCGTCCACAACCAATATCGACAAATCGTAAGGCAAAGCGAATAGCCGCTCCGCCAAAACCGGAAGGTTCTCCCGTTCATTATAAGTAGGCAAAAAAACCAGAATATCGGATTTCATCGGATTTCCGTCCGCGTCTCCATTAAACAATAATAATGGTCTATATTACCCTGATAATATTATACTGATGAGGCTCATGCAAAAAGAATATTGTCTTACTTTTAATTCTCCCCCCAAGATGGGGGGAGTTAGAGGGGGGGTATTTTTAGTCCAACAAAATCAATCCCCTCCTAACCTCCCCCAAACTTGGGGGAGGAATAGATGAATCTGCAATTGTCTCAATTAACCATCGCAAAGGGATGAACTGAAAATGCGCTATCGAATCGAAATCGGCCTTCTGTCCTGCCTGCTTTGCCTATCCGCCGCCTACTGCTTCAAGAAGACGGATCCAGGCCCCATGATCGCCCGCGTCAAAGGTTTTCCGGTTTATATGAACGAAATGGAATATCTGGGCCGCCTGGCCGTCGTCAAGGCGGGATTGGAATTCGACTCTAAGGAAGGCCAGGAGCATTATAAGAAAGCCGCTCCCAACATTTACCAAAGCATCCTCGACATCTACGTCATGAAATACGCCGCCCAGGAAGCTGGCGTCGAACCTACGGCGGAAGCCGTCGAGGAAGAATTCGATCTCTTTAAGAAAACATTGACCGGCCAAGGTCTCTACGATCAATTTCTCAAGAACTACCAATTGACGGAAGAAAAAGTCAAGGAAACCATTCACGACAATCTAACGCTGAAAATCCTTCAAAGCGAAAAGATGAACAGCGCCGATTACCAGCCCGCACCCGGAATGATTAAAGATTACTATTACCAAAATATCCGCCAATTCCAATATCCCGCCCGCTTGGGCCTCAGCGCCATCTTCATCAAAGCGAACAAGGACGAAGGCGAGGGGCCGCGCGCGATCGCCCGCCAGAAAGCGGAGCAAATCCGGCAGTTGATCGGAGACAATCCCGCCCAGACCTTCGCCGAACTCGCTCATCTCTATTCCGACGATCCCTACACCATCGCCAAGGGCGGCGATTTCGGCTTCGTCCAGCGGGACGATCCCAAGTTCGATCCCCGATTTCTCAAAGCCGCCTTCGACCTGGAAGCCAATAAAGTCAGCCCCGTCGTGGAAACGGACATCGGCTATCACATCGTCTGGTCCGTCAGCCGCGAAGAATCGCTCGAAAGCGCCCAACAGGAAATCCACGATCAGCTCGTTAACGACTACAAGCAGGAATACTTCATGAATTGGATGGAAGAGCAAAGAAAGAAACTGAACGTCGAACGCCTCTTCGATCCGGAGACATTTACGTTTATTGAGGAGAAGAAATAGAAATAAATGATGAGTGATGAATGATGAATGATGAATGATGAGAATAGTAAGATGGGTCGCGTTTTTTGAACCATCGGTTTTTTACAAATAAAAAATGATGGATTAAAAAACACGCCCCATCCTACGATTTTGCAGCGTGGACGGCGAAAAACCTTTCCGGCTATAATGGATGAAGAAGTCGGAATACCCATATCTTTTCAGGCAGGTTCAGGCTATGAATCGGACCGATCGCGAATCTCGACAGGCGCCGCATTGTCCTTGGGGCGTATGTTCCCGCCGCTCGTTTCTTCGTTACGCCGCCGCGGCAGCTTTTCTTGCGAAAACCGCCTCGGCGCAAGACCTTCTTGCCGGAATGCCCGCTCCCAAGAATATTCCCCGCGCTCTTACTACGCTGGCGCTTTGCAAGCGTTATGACTATCCCGCCATCCGCCGCTCGCTGGCGGCCATGTTCGACGAATTGGGCGACGTGCGCCAATTGGTCAAAGGGAAATTCGTTACGGTGAAGATCAACCTCGTCAACGTGGGCGAGGAACATGTGCAGGGCTTGCCCGTTGCTATGACTGTCGTAGTGCATCCGAAGGTCGCCCTCGCCGCCGTCAGCCTCTTCGCCGATTACGGCGCCCGGCAGATTCGCATCGTCGATCAACTGCCCTATCGCGGCGCTGATGCGGAAGCCTTCGCCCGCTATGGTTACGACGCCAAGGAATTCGAGCAGGAGACGGATGGGCGCGTCCGTTTCGTCAACACGCGCAACGCAGGCGAATATAAAAAATACGATCTTGTGAAAGTTCCATACGGCGGCTTTATCGCCAACGCTTGGGAAGTCAACAAAACCTACACGGAAACCGACGCCTTCGTCTCCATCGGAAAATTGAAGAGCCACGTTTCCGGCGGCGTTACGATGGGGATGAAAAACCTGATCGGCGTTCCCCCCAGCAGCCTTTACGGCGACGACCTCAAAAACGAACCCGACGAAAACGCCGTCGGTTACCGCAGCGCCACCATGCACACCTGCGAGAAAAAGCCGTTCACCTCCGTCGAGACGTATACGGGAAAATCCGTCCTCGGCGATCACGGTTTCAACATCCCCCACTTTATCGTCGATCTCGCCGCTGCTCTTCCCATCGATCTCGTTGTCGTGGATGGCATCAGCGCCATCCAGAGCGCCGAGGGCTGGTGGCTGCGCTCCATCGTTTCCGTCGCCCGTCCGGGGTTGTTGCTCGCGGGGCGCAATCCCGTCTGCGCCGACGCCGTAGGCGCCGCCGTTATGGGCTTCAATCCCGAAGCGGATCACCGTACGCCGCCTTTCGTCAATGGGTACAACTACCTGACGCTGGCGCGGCAAGTCGGCCTAGGAGAAAACCGTCTCGCTAACCTGGAGATTGGCGGCGTCGGCTTGGAGAAGGCCAGGTTTCAATATCTCCCCACTTATCAGAGAGCCAGAGCGTGATTGGAATGATGAGTGATGAATGAGGAATGATGAATATAAAAAGGAATGAATTCTCCATTTAATAATGATGGGTCAAAAAACGCGACCCATCCTACTTTTCTTCCCACTATCGTCGCGGTCATTGCCTTGGTAAGGGGACTTATCATTCATCATTCATCATTCATCATTCATCATTCATTCCTCCTCTACGCCGTTTGCCATGAATAAAGCCGCTCGACGGGTTTAGGAAGTCTGGGCATGACGTAAGGGCCTTCGGGAATAACCAGAATCTTCGCGCCGGCGCCGTGGCGCGCAAGCGCACGCTGGATGCCATCCTCTACCGATGGGATTGGAGTCACCAGAAAATCGCGCAAGTCCTCATCGCTGATCCCTTCCGTATAATAAAGCAACTCGCAGCGATGTAGGCCGTTGACCAATTCCTGGATCATCCATTGATCCTTGGCGACATAATCCGGCCCTACGGTAAGACGATAAAAATCCATGGGGTCTTTCAAGCGCCGCAGGAGATCGACGAAATCCTTGCTGCCCGCTCCTTCTTCGTTGCGGGCGGCGAGGATGACGGTTCCGCCTTCCTTGACCGCTTCCAGCGCGGCGACCAGGCCTTTGATGGATTGATAGAGCGTTTTGTCCAAGGGATAACCGCCGCTGGTGGTGACGACGATATCCGCCGGTTCGGCGATCGGAACGATGGCGCTTTTTTCCGCCCTTGCGCAGGCTTGCTCGTGAGCCGCTTCCAAATCGCCCGCAAAGACGCCGGTGATGCGCCGCTTTTCGTCCAGCGTGACGTTGACGATGAAATCGACGCCCACTTTTCTGGCCGTTTCCACGGCGGCTTCGTGGAATGGATTTCCTTCCAAGCGTCCATTGCAGACGGCGTCGAGCTGAATCATGCGGCAGCCGTGCATGCGCTTCATGGTTTCCAGCGAAGCAATGCCCGGCAGAACGGCTTTGCGTCCGCCGGAAAAACCCGCCATGAGGTGCAGTTCCACCAGGCCGGTCAGGATTTTCAAATCCGCCTTCAGATAATGTTTATTGATATAAACGGGAATCTTGCCGCCGATCTCGCCAATGAATTCCGCAGCGGCGGGATCTTCCGAATAATGGTTCTCCACACGGAAATTCTCGGCGATCTCCTTCCCCACTAACTCCACTAATTCGTCGCCTAGATTGGGACGATGAATGCCGGTGGCGATCAAAACGGTTATAGCCTCGCGGGGAAGGCCCGCCGTTTCGATGGTTCTGAGAATGGGCGGAAGCAAAAGCCGGTTGGGAACCGGACGGGTTATATCGGAAATGACGATGACGGCGGACTTTCGGCCTTGGGCGATACTCGCTAAGGGCGGCGATGCGATCGGGGCCAGCAAAGCCTGGCTGACGGCGCTTTCCGGATCGGGCAACGGATCGGCTGGATTCATATGAATAACGCCCATCACGTTGCCATCGGGAACGCGAACGGAAAGACCTTCTTTTCCATAAGCCAAAGCAATATCCATCGAAATCCTCCGAAGAACCAATTTTGAGAATATAAATTTTTCGCCGTCCTTGGCGGGAAGAAGCGGCGGTTCGCCGCGCCTTTCATAAAAGAGTATCATTACCTTCGCAATGAAGCAATGCGGCGCTCTGCTTTCCCGCTTTCTCCATCGCCTATCCCGCGCGCCGACGTATTCCAAACAAAAAAAAGAGCGAGCCGAAGCTCGCCCCCAGGCTGAGTGGCATTCGTCTTTACTTCCGCTTTTCGCATTCACGAGAATTTCCAACTCTGGAAATTCCATAGACGAACATAACGGTCAAATACCCACTCTATCCCCAAGTGAAGCGATGCAACATCCGTTTCATGGCATCTTCGTACAGGCGACGCGAAAACCTACGAAGTTGAACGTCGATTCCGGAGCAACGTCGTCCCGCGCCGCCGAACGAAGATGATTCTTATCCAATCCCGATATCCAACTCCCGCCTTTCACGACGTAAAAACCGCTGGAATTTTTCGCAAGGGGATCGTTTTGGGCTTCGGCGGCGAAGGGCTGGTAGGCGTCGGCGCACCATTCCCAGACATTGCCGGACATATCGAAAAGCGTCCAGGGATTGGGCTTCATTGCGCCTACGGCGTGAGTTTCGCCATTCGCGTTGGCGGCGTACCAGGCGTTATCGCCCAGTTGCGCATTCAGCGGATCGTCGCCCCAATAATACCTTGTCTGCGTTCCCGCCCGGCAAGCGTATTCCCATTCCGCCTCCGTAGGCAGCCGGAAGCCGTTGGTATTGACGTTCAGTTCGAAGGTTTCAAGGTTATAAGCGGGAGTTCTTCCCGCAAGTTGGCTTAAAGCGTTGCAGAACTTAAGGCAATCGAACCAGGAAATCATCATAATAGGCCGATTGGGACCGAGAAACGACGTAGGAACATTCTTCGTTACCGCCGTCCATTGGGCCTGCGTTACCTCAAAACGTCCAAGGTAGAAATCCTTTGTGAGCATTACGGTATGTAGAGGCTTTTCATTATCCGACGCCCCCCCTTCGGTAACCGGACTGCCCATGAAGAACGATCCGCGAGGAATCAAAACCATCTCCAAGGGTTTCGCCTCAGCGGGAAGTTCCGGAATCGCAATCGTCTGGACATCGCCCGACAACGGTCCGCCAGGCGTTACTGTCGCCAGAGGAATAGCTGTCGATGTGGGAGTGGGAGTCGGAGATCCCGGCGTTACCGTGGGTGTTGGCGTCGCCTCGCTGGAACTCAGGAAATACACCGGCTTCTCCGCCGCGATGGTCACGACTTTTTTGCCGGGACGCACGCCATACACAGTAAAGAAATACCAATTTCCAAACTGAGGTCCTTCTTTAAAGTCCTTGGAAAGCGCTTCGTTTCCTTTTTTCCATTCCATGTAAAAGGGTTTACTCGACAGCGTTCGAGCAAGGAAAACCGCTTTCGCGCCGTTCACGGAGACGTATGCGTGAAATTCCGCGATCTCCGTATCCGACGCATTCCACCGCAAAACCAGGACGCGGTTGTCGGCGATATCGGCGTCGAAGCCGCCGGCGAGGTTCTGAGTGGAATAAAGATCGTCCGTAACCACCAACCGCAAGTCGGGAACTACGACGCCCGGCGGCGTTGGCGTCGGCGTTACCGTAGGCGTCGGCGAAGCAAATTGGGAACTAAGATACAGAACCGGCCCCGCCGTAAAAATCTTCAGAGGCTTTTTCCCGCTTCTTACGCCATATACGGCGAACCAATACGATTTGTCGAACTGCGGCCCATCGCTAAAGGCGCGATAGATATTCGGCGCGCCTTTTCTCCACTCGAAGTAAGAGACATCCGTTCGTCCCGTTCGGCCCAGGTAGGTATCAATGCCATCGATAATGAGATAAACGTGATAATCGTTAATCTCGCTGTCTTTCAAGTTCCAGCGGACGGTTAAGCTGCGATCGTTGGGATCGTCCTGATCGTATCCATTTACCAGATTCGCAGTGGATTGCAAATCGTCCGTTATGGCGACGGTATTCTCCGGCAATTCGTAAATGGAGGGAGTGAACGTCGGCGTAATCGTCGGCGTCGGCGTCGGCGCATCCGCCGTCAGGAAATAGACTTCACCATCCGTTTGAATGCGCAGAGGGACTTTGCCTGTCCTTAAACCAAAAACGATGAAACTGTAAAAATGGCTGGATTGAGGGCCGGCAAGGAATTTGGCGTCGATATTCGGGGCGTTCTTTCGCCATTCGAACTTAGGATTCTTTTCCACTGAAGCGCTGGCGAAAAACACAGGTTCGGCGCGATCGACGCTGATATAGATGTGATATCCATTAATCTCTTCGCTAGATATATTCCAACGGATGGCCAGGATGTTCTTATCGGCGCTGTCCTGGTCGAATTTCCCGACCAAGTTCACCGTAGACTGCAAATCGTCCGTAATCACGACCGTATTGGAAGGAATAACGATCGAGGCGGGAGTAAAAGTCGGAGTAATCGTCGGCGTAGGCGTAGCCGATATCGTCGATTGGTAGAATACATCAGCCAGGGCGTCGATGCGTAGGGGATTTTTCCCGCTGCGGACGCCAAAAACCGCGAAGCGATAATTATTGCCGAATTGGGGGCCGCTTTGGAAAGTCGGGGCCAGTTTGCTATAGCCTTCGCGCCATTCCAGGTAAGGATAGGTTCCTGCTTCCGCGGTTCCTAAGTAGACGGGCAAGGCGTCGTTGATGCTGACGTAAACGTGAAACGCCGTAACCGATTCGTCGGGAATATTCCATCGGATAACGAGGATGCGATGATCGGGATCGTCCTTATCGAGTTTCCCGACCAGGTCGTCCGTACTTTGCATATCGTCAGTAACGACGACGACGTTTTCCGCAATATCGAAAAATACCGGCGCGGGCGTCGGCGTATTCGTCGGCGTATTCGTCGGGGTGTAGGTTTGCGTCGGCGTGTAGCTGGGCGTCGGCGTAGGATCGCCGGAACGGATGAACGACACGCCTTCTTCCGCCATGATCGTTTTGCGATCCGCCGCGCTGATGACGCCGATGACGATAAATTGGTAAGCCGAGTTGAATTGCGGTCCACCCTTGAATCCTTCGCTCAAAAATGGCGATCCTTCTTTCCAAAGATAGAATTTGGCGTCTTTGCCGGATGCGCTGGCGAGATATCTCGACTCGCCCCCGTTGACTTGAACATAAATATGAATATCGGCGATTTTCTCTCCCGTTATATTCCAACGGATCGCCAGCGCCCGATTGTCTTCGGCGTCTTCATCCACTTTCCCCACGAGATTCTCCGTCGATTGCAGATCGTCGGTGACGACGACCGTATCCTCAGGAATATCGAATAACGCCGGCGTGGGCGTCGGCATTGGCGTATAAGTCCTCGTCGGCGTAGAGGTTTCGGTCGGCGTCGGCGTCGGCGTGAATGTCGGCGTCGGCGTAAATGTCAACGTCGGAGTGAATGTCGGAGTAAACGTCGGGGTCGGCGTCGAAGTGGGCGTGGCGTCCACCAGCGTCCCGATATCCCAAATCCGAAGAGTTCCATCGTCTCCGCTGCAAAGAACCTTGCGGCCATCGGCGGAAAAAGCGGCTGAATTAACCTTGCCGGTGAAACCGCCGAAAGTTTTGATTATGGAACCGCTGGTCAGGAGCCACAATTCCGCTTGTCCCACGCCCGCCGTCAGAAGCCACTGTCCATTCGGCGAGAAAACGACCGACTGCAGGCTGGCCGATGGAGACATAAAGGATTGAACCTGCACGCCCTCAACGGCATTCCATATTCTGGCCATGCCGTTCTCGCTCCCCGTGGCGATCAAATCGCCTTGGGGAGAAAAGGCCGCGGCGTTAATGGAACTGCTTTGGCCATTGAACGTGTAAATAATCTGACCAGTCTCCATATTCCATAAGCGCGCCGTCTGGTCTTCGCTTCCCGTAAGCAACTCCGATCCGTCCGGCGATACGGCCACGGAAGTTACTCCACCCGTGTGGCCTATGAATTTGCGCAGGATTTTTCCGGCGTTCGCATCCCATATAATGGCGGTTCCGTCCATGCTCCCAGTGACGGCCTTGTCGCCTCTTGGCATATAGGCGACAGCTTTTATGTCATTGATGTGCCCGCCGAGCACGCGAAGAATTTCATACGTCTTCGCATCCCATACGGCGGCATCGTCGTCCGCGCTTCCCGTTAAAAATTTCGCGCCGTCAGGCGACCAGGCGACGGAACGAACCGCCTCCGTATGCGCGCCGAGAACGCGAAGCGCCGTTCCCGCCGCGGCGTCCCAAATGCGCGCATGGCCGTCGTTGCTGCCGGTTAAGAGGCGCAAACCGCTGGGAGAAAATTTCGCGTCGAAAAAGGATTCGGTATGCCCGCTGAACTCGCGGATTTTTTCGCCGGTTGCGGCGTTCCATAACGTCGCCAGATTGTCGACGTCGCCTAGGAGAACCTTCTGGCCGTCGGGCGAAAAGACGGCGGACAGAATTGCGACGCTGGGATCGCCAAACACCACCAAAGCGGCTCCAGTCTCCGCATTCCAAGTTTTCGTACCGCCGGAACGTCCGATAAGAACTTGCTTTCCATCGGGCGAGAAGGCCACGGATTCCACGGCGCCGCCGGGGATGGTTTGCAGAATGGCGCCCGTCTCCGCATCCCATACGATCGCCGTCGTATCGGAACTGCCGGTTAGAATCTTGGAACTATCGGAGGAATAGGCGACGGATTGAACGGAACTGTTATGCTTGCTGAACGTGCGGATAATCGCTCCGCTCTCTTTGTCCCACGCCTTGGCGGTGCGGTCGCGGCTTCCAGTCAATATCTTCGCATCGTCCGATGAGAAGGCGACGGAATTGATCCAATGGCTATGGCCGGAAAAAGAACGAATCGGCTGTCCGTTCCCTGCATTCCAAAGGATGGCGGTCCGGTCTTTGCTGCCCGTGAGAATCTGGCTTCCGTCATGAGAAAACGCGACGGAAGTTACAGCGTCCGTATGCTGGCTAAGCGTCAACAACGGCAGGCCGGTCGACGTACTCCACAATATCGCCGTCTTTTCGTCGCTGCCGGTTACCACTTTGGTTCCATCGGGAGAAAAAGCGATGGCGTTGACCTTTTCGGTATGCCCAATCAACCTCTTGAGAACAACGCCCGTTTCGACGTCCCACAAGAAGGCTCCCAAACCGCCCGCCGTCGCGATGACGGCGCCTTCCGGACTATACGCGACCGCCGCCAGCGGCCCCAATCCCAGAATGGTTTCTCCCGACTCTCCCGTCACGGAAGGAATGGATATCGGCCGGGGCGTAGGCGTATTCGTGGGCAGCGGCGTCGCCGTAAACGTGGCGTTATGGGCGGATTGACCGTCCGTGAAAAAGGTCGATAAATAATAATCTCTTCCCGCGCTCGCCGTCTTTTTCACGGCAAGATAATAGACGCCCGCCGTCTGCGGCGTATACGCGATTTCGGGATATTCTTCGCTGTTGCTGGACGACAGCAGCTGTCCTTGGCTGCTGAACAATTCGATCTTCGCTTCCACGCCCAGCACGGAGCCGATGCCCAGCGATCCGGAAAGATTTCTTCCCACGTCGGCGTTGACGATTTGAAACTTGAACCAATCGGCGGCATCGGCGTTCGTCTCTATCATGGACGAATCCGAAGAAGAAAGCGCTCCTAAAACGAGTTGTCCAATCTGAATCGAGGCGCTCTGATCCTGTTGATCGTTCGGCTCGATTTCCTGCATGGCGTCGCCGCGCGCCAACGCCGAGAGAGACTCATGCTGCTGGATGGCCTGGGCGAGAAGCGTCTGGGCGCCTTCGTAATTGTTGCGGGAGTAGTAATGGGCGATAAAGGCTTTTATGGGCGGCGTTATATCGGGATATATAGCGTAAAATGGATCGTCGCTGGTCATGAAGGAATTGATGTATCCCCGGCTCCATCCCCCATTCTTCAAGTTTTCTCCGCCATAGGCGTAAGACGGATTGGAGGGGGGAATCCCCTGGATCGTCTTCAAAGAGAGCCAGTCGACGAGATATTCGTTCGCAGCGCTGTTTTTGGAGTTCAAATAGGCCTGCCAGGGCGGAATCAAGCCGCATAACTGTCCAATCAAATCATGAAAGACATGGCTGATCGGCGTTTTGGATATGTTGCCGCCGGAAGAGTCTTTACCGGCGAAACTTGATTTAGGAAAAAGATAGACGTAAGGATTTCCCGGCGGATTCTTCAATACGGCGGTAGGAGCGCCGTTATCGAGCAAACTCATATAGGCGCCGAAATATTTATAATTGCTTTTGATGCGGTAATAGACGGAATCGCCGCTCCAGGCGCCGAATAACGAGGCGCTTCCCAGCGCATCGGCGTCTCCCAGCGTTTCGACGGAAGCGGCGAAGGTGATATGTTGACTGCCCTCGTTCGCTTCGAGGAATTCCAATCCCACCCATTTCAAGGCGTTATTCCAAAGAAGAACGATATTTCTCAATTCCGTTTCGAAAGCGAGGATTTCCTGATCGCTATAGCCGCCGTCTTGTCTGAAGTCGGAAAGATCGATGTTAAAACGGCATTCCCGAAGACCGTTGCCGTTGGAATCAGTTCGATTGCTGGAAAGGCGGAAATAGAAATTCGGCCATCGGAATGCGTTGAGAGGCTGCGACCAAACGGCGCTTTCATCGTCCGCTGCGGCGGCAAGCGGAGAAACGGAATTCCGTTCGGCGCCCGCAAGCGGACCGGCGGCGAAACTTGAGCCTCCCAACAGAAAGCACAGGCTGATTGAATACACGATAAGAAAAAGGTAATAACTTGCTTTTAGGGAATGTCGATTATAAGCCATTGTTCTCGCTCCACTCATCGCTCTATTCTTCGTTTTGACGCATTTCTACAAGTTACTATTGTTTTCCCAAACATAAGTTATGTCAAGTGAAATGTAATTTTATTTTATATAAATAATGGAAAATGAGAGAGATAAATTATTATAGAATTTTCAGAAAATCGAATATCCTTCGCCAGCGCTCTCTCGCTCGCTTTCCGTTCATACTAAAAAAACAAAATGGGACCCAGAATAGGTCCCATGTATGGCTTCTTTATAAATTTGAAAACGGAATTATTGCGTCAATCTCTCGCGGAAGAAGCGGGATGCCGCTTCGGCGATGCCTTCGGCGTCGATGCGGTATTCATGATACAAGCCGTCCGGCGTTCCCGATTCGCCAAAAACGTCCAAGACGCCCCAGCGTTTCAGCGGTGCGGGTTGGAACTCGGATATTACTTCCGCCACAGCGGAGCCAAGACCGCCGATGATGCTGTGATCTTCCACTGTAAATAGGCAGGAGGTCTCCTTGGCGCATTGGACGATCAATTGTTCGTCGATGGGCTTGATCGTATGGATATTGACGATGCGGGCGTCGATCTTTTCCGAAGAGAGCAGGTCTTTAGCCTTGAGAGCGTGTTGGATCGTTCCGCCGGTGGCGAAAATCGTCATATCGTTTCCTGGCGCCAACACAACGCCGTTTCCCGCTTCGAATTGATAGGTGGAAGGATGGATATCCGTCAGTTTTTGCCGCGTCAGGCGCAGGTAGACCGGCCCCTTATGCTGAGCCGCGAAAGCAACCGCCTGTTTAGTTTCGATCTCGTCGCAGGGCTGAATCACCGCCATGCCGGGGATAGCGCGCATCAGCCCCAGGTCTTCCAATCCCATTTGGCTATGACCGTCCTCGCCGATGCCGATGCCGGCGTGCGTGCCGACGATCTTGACGTTGGAGCGAGTATAGCCGACGGACATGCGGATCGTATCGTAGCGCCCGGTGACGAAACAGGCGAAACTGCATACAAAGGGGATTTTTCCGGAAAGCGCCAAACCCGCGCCCGCGCCGATCATATTGGCCTCGGCGATGCCGAATTCGTAAAATCGGCTTGGATATTTTTCGGCGAAATAGCAAGTCATCGTGGACTTGCTGAGGTCGGCGTCGAGAACGACGATGTCGGGATATTTTTCCGCCAATTCAACTAAGGCTTCTCCGAAAGCTTGACGAGTCGCTTTTGCTGCCATAATGTCCTTCCGCTGTTTTTTTATTGTAAGGGCGTGTTGAGCTTCGATTTGAGATTAGGATTGGTGGGCTACGCTTCGCTTTGAGCCCCCCCTACGATTCTTACTTGCCCTTGCCACCCCCCAGTCACCCAGTCTCCCCGTCCCACAATCTTGCTTTATGCGTTGACGAGTTCTTCAACCGCTTTCTTCTCTTCCTCCCGGCTGGGGGCTTTGCCATGCCAGCCGACATTATTTTCCATGAAGGATACGCCTTTGCCCTTAACGGTTTTAGCCCAAATGAGGGTAGGCGATCCCTTCGTCTGCGCCGCTTCGTCCAAAGCGCGCAGTATCTGCCCGATATCGTGGCCGTCGATAGCGATCACCTTCCAATTGAAGGCGCGCCACTTGGCGTCGATGGGCGTTAGGGGCATCACGTCTTCTACGTAGCCGTCGATCTGACCGTTGTTGTTGTCCAGAATCGCTGTCAGGTTGTCAAGGCCGAATTTGCCTGCGGAGAGCGCCGCTTCCCAAACTTGCCCTTCCTGGCATTCCCCGTCGCCCAGAACGCAATAGGTGCGCCAGGAGGATTTTTGCATCTTGGCGGCCAACGCCATACCCACGGCGATGGAAAGCCCCTGCCCCAACGAGCCGGTTGACGCTTCCAGCGCTTCTAATTTTATCCGGTCGGGATGGCCTTGCAGCCGCGAACCGAAGCGGCGCAGAGTTAATAATTCCTTCTCATCGAAATAGCCCGCCAGCGAAAGCGCGGCGTACAAAGCGGGAACGCAATGCCCTTTGGACATAATGAACCGGTCGCGCTCCTCCCATTTGGGATTGGCGGGATCGTGCTTCATCGCGCCGAACATCAAGGCGGAAACGATGTCCGCAACGGATAAAGAGCCGCCGGGATGCCCGGAAGCGGCTTCCGTCAGCATTTTGACGACGTTGATGCGGATGGTTTTCGCGTATTGTTTCAGCGTATCTATATCTCGCGTAAGTTGAAAAACCATGATCCATCCTTTTTGCTTAGGTTAGAAAAATGGAAAAACGAATCTTCTCTCGCGTCTGCGATGACGAACCATTCTCATTATCCAGGGAAATGAGCGAAAAAACGTCCAATAGTAAGGGATAAAAGCGATAATAGGTTAACTTCCCCCTCCGCCGCAGGCAAGAGCCGCAAACTGGTTGTTGTTATTCCTAGAGAGCGCCATTGATCTCGCCGCCCCGGTTGTTGCGGGTTTCGCCGCCAGTGATGCCGATATCGCCCCAGCTGATTAAGCCGTTGGAAGGATGGTAAATCATTCCCCGGTCGCCCAGTCCCATGGCGTACCATTCCAAAGCGGATTGGGCGTGATCCGGTCCAAAACTATATAAGAGATAACCGTTCATCTTCATATCGCACAGGTTGGCGCGTCCCGCCCAAGTCAAAGAAGGTTTTTTAGGATCGCAATCGAAACTGAAATACTTATAACTTTTTTGCAGCGTGAAAGCCGATCCATTGCGGTCGAATTTATCCGCTCCTCCGAAGATATCCTCCATGCTGATGGAACTGAGATAAGCGATGGGCGTGGTCAATTCATGCAAATCCTGCGTCAAGTCCGGCCCGATAGCGCCTGGAGGATATTTTGCCCGATCGAGACGGTAGGTTTCCAGCGCCAAGCCGACGGCCTTCAAATCTCCTTTGGTGCGGGCGACTTTAGCGCGGATCTGGGCGTTGAGAAAATTGGGCACGGCGATGGCGGCCAAAACGCCGATGATCGCGACGACGATAAGCAATTCGATGAGAGTAAATCCGTTCTTTCGCATGATATTTTCCATTTCTTCAAGACGTTCTCCGATAGAATCTTCAAGAAACGATCTATCATTAAATAAATTTTTCCCATCTTAAACTCAATATTATCAAATAGTAACTATTAAATTATCATCGGTGAAACGTTCCATGTGGAACGTGGATTATTACCATTATTATATCAAGGATTGGTAGTATCTCTTCGCTTCATCCCCTGAAAATCTTTCATCATTCCTTACTTCATCAATCATCTTCGATAAGACAGAGTTTTCGATCGTTTCTTCCAATAGATTAAATTCCTCAATCGGTATTTGAACCGCGAATGGTTTTTGATTTTCGTCGAGAACGATTTTTTTATGGATTGCCAACATGATTAGCGGCCTTTCGTATGGTTTCTACTTATATATCAATGGAAACGATTCGGGATTCTCAATCGATTCCAGGCTAAGATCGACATCCAGCGCTGGCCAGCGCAGATGATCTTCATGCACAAGTTGAACGTTCAAGATATCTTCGATTTTCGCCTGGAGAAACCAAGAAAATTGTTCGAATGGCAAAAAATGTTCTTTCTCCCGAACGAGCAGCCAAAATCCCAATTTGCCGATATTGGTCACTTCAACGGGAGAAATGCTCTTTCCAGACGCGAATGAGTTCATGCTTGCGCTCCTCTACAACTCTACCTATATCGTTTATTTCGCTACTCGAAAAACCATAATTTTTTGCCAGCGAAACGGTTGGTTCAAGCCAGAATTTCGCTTCTCCATCTGCGCTCGATACATGCACATGAGACCTCGGCTCTTCCCGTGAGAAGAAGAAAAACCGATAACCTTTCCAGTAGAAAACCGTAGGACTCATAATCACTTATCGTCGTATCGAGAGTCATAGATATAAATCTTGATCCTGCTGCGTTCGACGGCTTCGCGGAAATAGGGATTCTTGATGGAATCTTCCAACACTAAATCTACAGGCCGTCCGAATATCTCCTCCAAGCGTTCCTTCAGATCGAAATAGCGGCTGAACATTTTTCCCGGCTTCCTGTCAAAAAGCGCTACGACATCCACATCGCTATCCGGTCCGAAATTCTCCCCGGCGAACGAACCGAAAACATCCAAGCGCCTAACGCTCGCCTCCGCGCAAGCGTTGCTAATCGCTGGTTTATATTTATCTTATGTCTTGCATAGTTTTAACCTGATTATCTTGCGTTTTATAGCGTTGTAGGATGGGTCGCGTTGTTTGACCCATCAATTACAATATACATAACACTTATCTTATAACGTTAGACAATCTTAAGTTTCTCTTTGATATACTTCTCAATATCCTTAATTACTTCATCATATTCGGCTCGGTGAATTCGTTTCGACTCAAAATCAATTTTCACATCCTGCAGAAATTTCTCAAAGTCAGTGTTTTGCTCGCATAGTTTGTTGATTGTCTCCCAATCAAGAGCGCTCTTGATCCTTGCTGGATAGAGTATAGTTGATCCATCAATATCCTTTGGATCCAAATGAATAATTCCAATCCCGAAGGAGGATGCTAACCGTTCAAGTTCCGAAAGGAATTCATCATCTTGCAAAATGTCCGCTGCAACAAGATACCCTTCATGCGCCCAAGATGAATTGGAAACGGATTGAAAATAGGCTTCCCTATAGTTTCCTTTTGTCAGAGATTTTTTAAGTTCAAACGAGAACAAGCGCAAAGAGTTATTATCCGAAAGCCGATTAAATTCGATAACATCGGGACGCCAATCATCCAGAGGTAGGTAAAAACCAACCATATCCGGGTGAATCCATTCATTGAATCCTGTCTTTGAAGATTTCTCATGATGTATTGTTTTTGTATATATTGATCTTCCGCGATTAAAGGAAGGATTTGCGTAAGCGAAATAGGTCAAAAGCGGATGCAAATCGCGTTCACTGAATTCCGTCTTCTTCTCGCTCTTCTTGACTTCTTCCTTCTCAATTTTATTGATCGCATCTAGCGGCAAATCACTTTGCCGTTCTTTGAGAAAAAACCGAACGGGGCGCTTCCCCACTTTAATAAACTTGGATGATATGTTATCACGCACTTCGACATATAGTTGAGCGCCAAGACTTTGCCAAGGCGTCTTCCCAGTAGTTTTTATTTTTAATGTCATCCCTTTCTCATTAGCAAATTGCCATATTTCTTGATAGGTCAGAGGTTTTGGAGATTGATTCAAGACTTCATAAGCCAAGTCTAAATATGTATTACTCATTCTTTGTTACTCCTATCCTCTCATACAAGATTGAAATGTTTAGCATATCACTTACAATTTCCATCCAATCTTGTCAGAATCGAGATGGGCAGGATTTTCAGAATAAAAAATCCTAGTTATTCTTACATCCTTGAGATCCAGATTCAGACAGCAACAGCTCGCATCTTGAAACGCGCTGACTGTCTGCACTCCTCGTTCATTATATCCATTTAAACCGATGGATCGAAAAACGCGACCCATCCTGCCTTCTACCATAACAAAATCACCGGTTGGCGAACCAGACTACATACTCGCGCACTGGCCAAAAATTAGGATTGGTTCGGGAAACGACTTCCATGTCGGCTAAGGGAACCAATCCTTCTTTCTTGCCTTCGCGGACTTTGATAATTATTCCGTAATCGGGATCGTCTTCTTCGATCGAAAGGACTGTCATGACATGCCCTAACCGAAAAGGTTCTTTTTTCGCGATATCGGTGAAGAAGGTTTCATCGCTATCTTCCTCTCGCTTGACATCGAATGGAAAGGCGAGATGCTGGGACAGCCAACGCGCCCAATTTCGTTTTTCCCATTCCTCAAATTTCTGATCCAACAGGTCATCGTTTTCTTCGTCCCAAGATGAATCGTAGTTATTTAGTAAAGCCATTGTTGTTTCTCCTTTCTCCACAGTGGTTATATTATTCACCTTTCACAAACCGTTGATAGAGTTCCAACGCCGCCTGGTCGGAGATGTTGGGGCCGATGACGAGGCGGGCGCGGACGGAGACGGTGTCGTTCGCCGCTACGTCTTTGCCGATGAACGACATGTATAAGGAATTATGGCCAGCTACGCCGTCGGGGGGATTCAAATTGTAGGGCGTTTCCAGGGCGAAGCAGTCTTCCGGCTTGGCCATCATGACGGCGGTTAGGCCTGTATTGGCGTTTTTGCGCATCCCGATGGGCGCTTCCAAATAGCGCGTTAGCGACCATTGCACCGGATTCGATCCCAGTTCCCAACGTCCGTCGCAGAACAATTGAGCCGCCGCCAGGTCGCGGGGAAACGCCAAATAAGTTCCTAGCACCAGCGGATTGCCGTCGGCGGCCAGAAACGCGGGGACGCCGGGAGCGTGGCGGGGGGCCTTGGCGTAAATCCAGCTTTGAAAATCCTTGGCGAAATAAGAAGAGAGAAAGATTTCGAAATTCTTCATATCCTGATGCGGCTTGCATAGGATTTCCAGGTCGAGCGCCTCGGGCGCCTTCCAGCCGTAGATGGCGCTCATTTCGTAGGGATTGTTCTCGTCCGGCGGCCAATAAATATGGGCGCGGCCATCGTCCAGCGGCTTGGCCAGTTTCTGCCGTGCGCGCGCATCTTCGCCCCAACGTTTGTTTGTAGACAAAACGCGGTAGAGGCTGAAGATTCCCGGATTGTCGCCGCCATAGGCCAATTCCACGCCCGACGAGGCGTCCACGATGGATACGACGCCCTGCGAGGAGGCGTCGGCGCGCAGTTTGCCTTTGAGCGCACCGGTATCGAACTCGAAAAAGCCGTTGTCCACGGCGTGAAAAGCCAGGTCGGACGCTCCAGCAGCGAGGGGAAATAAAATAAAGGAAAGAATAATATGGATCGAATAACGCATGGATGAGAACCTCCGTAGAAAATATGCTTAATCCCTCACCCTTGCCCTCTCCCAAAGGGCGAGGGAATTGCATAACAAGATACTCAATTGGATTTTACTTTCAATTCGATAATAACGTCGATGGAATCTTCCGGAATGGGCGGCAGGGCTATTTCCGTCCCGTCCGTGTTGGTTGAACATTGCAGTTTCTTCCCTTTGAATACGCGGGCGGATTGGACGGCGAAATCGGCGGCTGGCAGTTTTAACGACGCGCCCGGCGATTTCAGGATATGCAAATAAACGATATCGCCCTTTCGCGTGGAAGTTCCCCATTCCTGCTTGACGAAAGGTCCACGGCGGGTTTTGTAGATGGTCTTGCCATTCTCCTTCAGCCATTGGCCGACGGCGATCAATCGTTCCTGGAATTCGGGCTGAATCTCGCCCGTGGGCATGGGGCCGACATTGAGCAACAGATTGGCGCCGAAGCCCGCCGCCTTCACCAAATAATGAACAATCTCTTTTACCGATTTGTATTTATGGTCGTCTTTGTTGTATCCCCAGGAGTTATTCATCGTAAGACAAGTTTCCAGCGGCAGTTGGGAGACTCCCGCCTTGTTGAAGCCAGCGGTGTTCTCTCCAGGCAAATCCTGCTCGAACATCTGGAAGCCTTCACCGGGATACGGCGCTACGTGGTGGTTGCTGCCAATCAAGGCTTGCGGCTGCAGAGAGTGGATCGTATGGTAAATGCCGTCGTTGTTCCAATCCGCGTCCGGCTTATCCCAAAGGCCGTCGAACCATAAGCCGCCGATCTTGCCGTAATTCGCGCAAAGTTCCCGCATATGGCCTTCGTAGTATTGCAAATAGCGGCTCCAATCGCCCGATTCCGCACGCCCGGCGTCATGGCCGGTTCTGCCGCGCGGGAAATAATCGGGATGATGCCAATCCAATTGCGAATAATAGAAAAACAGTTTGATTCCCTTCTTTTTACAGGCTTTAGCCAATTCCGCCATGACGTCGCGGCCAAAGGGCGTATTCGTGATCTTATAATCGGTCAGCGCTGTGTCGAACATGCAAAAGCCGTCGTGATGCTTGCTGGTAATCGTGATATATTTCATTCCAGCTGTCTTCACCAGATCGACCCATTTGTCGGCATTGAACTTGACGGGATTGAATTGGGGATAGAGTTTTTCGTATTCTTGAATAGCGATCTTGTCGTTGTTCATCACCCATTCCCCCTTGCTCAGCAGGGAATAAACGCCCCAATGGACGAAAAGCCCGAATCTTGCATCTTGGAACCATTCCTGAGCCTTGACTTGGGGATCGGACTTGTCTGCGAAAATAGACGATGGCATCCATAGCATCATTGCGGCGAGAACAAACATAAAATAGCGCGATTTCATTTTATTCCTCCAAATTTATTAGCGTTTCCGCATTGTCAAATATTCGTCCTTCTTTGTCCAGGCATGAAAGAGTAAACAGGATAACGTAATAGAATAGTTTTATATAAAAATGCTTCAATTGAAGTTTATGAATGAAAAAAGACAAAATCAATCATCGAAGAGGATGACAAACACCAATCCCAGAGTAACATGTTTTTTTATCGTTTCCGTGGAGAGAGAGCCAAATGATTTTTCATATTGACGAAAAAGCAAAATGGGGGCCGATCTTGGATAAGTGGCGCGGCGAAGGTAAAAAGATCGTTACTACCAATGGCGCCTTCGATATCGTTCACGTCGGCCATGTCCGGTTGTTGAAGGAAGCCAAAGAACAAGGGGACATTCTTGTGGTGGGACTCAACAGCGACGCCTCCGTGAAGAAATACAAAAGCGAAAGGCGGCCCATCGTCCCCCAGGAAAATCGGGCGATCCTTATGGAAGCTATCCGCTACGTCGATATGATTCTCATCTTCGACGAGCCGGAATCGCTGCGTTTCGTCGACGAAGTGAAGCCGGACGTGCATGTGAAAGACGACGCCTACGGCTACAACCTGATCGAGGGACCCATCGTCAGGAAGCATGGCGGAACCGTATATCTCGTAAAAAAAGACGATCACTCCACGACGAATTTCTACCGCAAAGTCCTGGATGTCTATCGGGAAGAAACCGGCGAACCATTATAAAAAACTGCGATTAGTGACAAGCCCCCCAACCGAGAAAAGGCTCTCGGCGATTGCAGGAAGAAAAGCCTTGCCGCCCCGTCGTTGAAACGGCGGGCTATTGGCGTTTGCCCCTTTAAAGGGGCAAAAGGTAATAGCCGTTTCAACGGCGGGTTCCTGGAGGGATTCCTTTTTTTCGTTCTACCCGGAGATTCGTCCGCGAAGTCAAACCTGTTTCCAGGCATGGTAGGAACTGCGCGCGAAGGGGGTGGATTCTACGTGTTCGTATCCCATTCTTTTTCCCCATTCCTTATAATCGGCGAATTCTTCCATGGAAACGTAGCGCACAACGGGATGCAAACGTCGATTCGGCTGCAAATATTGGCCGATCGTCAGGATAGAGCAGCCCGTTTTTCGCAAATCCTCCATGAGAGACATTACTTCTTCTTTTTCTTCGCCCACGCCCAGCATAATGCCGGATTTGGTTTTGACGCCGGGACGCCGCGCCCGCCGCAGCAACTCCAAGCTGCGTTCGTATACGGCTTGTGAACGAAGCCGAGAATACAGGCGGGGAACCGTCTCCAGATTGTGATTGAGGATGGCGATGTCCGCTTTCATTAGATGATCGAGAGCCTCCCAGTTTCCCTGAAAATCGGGAACGAGAATCTCCACCGTGCAGGAGGGATTGCGTTTTTTGACGGCGTTGACGGTTGCGTAAAAATAGGAAGCGCCGCCATCCGGAAGATCGTCGCGAGCGACACTGGTCAATACGGCGTGCTTCAAACCCATCTTCTCGACGGCTTCCGCCACGCGCTGCGGCTCCAAATCGTCCGGAGCGGCGGGGCGTCCGCCCTTCACGGCGCAAAAGGAGCAATGGCGCGTGCAAACGTCGCCCAAGAGAAGAAACGTCGCCGTTCCATTGCGCCAACACTCCGCCCGGTTGGGGCACAACGCCGATTCGCAGATCGTCGGCAATCCGGACTGACGGACAAGATCGCGAGTGCGGTTAAAATCCAGACCGGAAGGCGTCTTTACGCGAATCCAGGACGGTTTGGGCAAGATTTTTGGCGAAGATGTTTTATTCATTCCATCAAATAGAACCAACCGGATGGCTTTGCCCTTGAAAGGCGCTGGGACTCTCTTCTGGTTTTCCTAGAACCAATTCGAAAATCAATTGGCATATGGTCATTCTCGGTTGAAGAGTTAAAGCGTATATTCCTAAGTTTATAATTTCTAAAGTAATTGTTCCTTCGAAACCAGCATGAATCGTTGGAGCCGTAAAATGCACCAATAGTCCACATCTCGCCAAAGAACTTTTCCCTTCCACGCGCGCCGCTAAGTAATATCCCGTTATTTCATCTTTTTTAATCGGAATAGAAATAGTTTCCAGCGTTTGCGATAAGACAAATTTCTGTGGTTCTAAAACAAAAGGATCTTCTTTGACGGATTTATCGTTGCAGATCTTTTTTAATGTGCCGGCAATTGAACCTTTACTTAAATCAAGATTAAAACAATTTCCCACTTGTGGAATCGAAATAGTATTTCCCAACCGAAGATCGACAGCCGTCGTGCCAAAACTCTCATTTTGAGGAAGAGGCGTCAAGACGATTCTCTTCTCGGCTATCGCTCTTTTTATTTCTGTATTGGAAAGAATCAAAAGATTCTCCTTATCAGGCTTCCATTAATTGTTCTCTGGAAACATTCACGCAATTGGATGTTTCAAAAGGATATTCCGGCAACTTGATCGAACAAGATGGTCCATTATTGGCGTATAGCCACACCTTTACGTAGTTTTCTCCTTCAATCTTTGGTTCTTTTACAAATATGGGATTTATAAAAAAAGAAAAAACCAAACCATCGATCGTTTTCGACTCCACCGCCAGTTCGTCAGGAAACATCCCTTTCGACGTTTCGCATTTCAACCACCATGTTTTGTCGCTCATGACCCATCGCCTCCGTCTCTCATTATTCCGATAACGTTATACTACCATCTCCGATTAATCCAGTAAAGAAAAAACGGAGCGGGTGATTCGTTCCGCTCCGTTATTCTTCTTGATTGACGCTCGCCAGCTCGGCGGTTTATCGGTTTCCCGATCCCTCGCGGGGTCGGGACGGTCTGCGCCGCCCTCGTCCGCCGCCGCCGCCGCTGCCGCTGCCGCTGCCACCACGACCGCTATAACCTCCACCTCCGCCGCTGCGGCCGCCGCGCCGTTGCGGACGGCGTCTCGGCGCCGATGAAGACGCGGAACGATCCGTGGATGCGATTACGACGCGCTTATGCGTGCCGTTGCCGATGCTGAAGGTGGTTACCTCGGCGTTCTCTTTCAAGGCAAGATGGATGATGCGGCGTTCGGGGGGCGAAAGTGGATCGGTGCGGTAGTCCTGCTTAGTTCGGGCTACCTGCTCGCCCCAGCGCAGCGCCATGGCGCGCAAATTGTCCTCGCGTTTTTCACGGTAATTATCGATGTCGATGACGACTTTGCGCCAATCCTCTTTGTCCTCGTTGAGGTAGCGCGCCACTAGGTACTGCAATGAATCCAGCGTCTGGCCGTGATGGCCGATGAGCGACGAGGCGCTTTCGCCGAGGACGATGAAGAGATTCTCTCCCTCTTCCCGCACGTCGATGGGCGAATCGATCTTCATGCGCTGGAGAATATTGCGCATAAATACGGAAGCGCGGATGCGGTCGTCGGGACGCAGGGATGCTTTGACGACGGCTTTCTTGCGGCCAAAGCCCAAAAAGCCCTTCGATCCGGCGGACATGGGATTGATTTCGACTTCTTCGCGTTTCGCCATCAGCTGCTGCAAGGCGTTCTGCGTCGCTTCTTCAAGGGTATTGCCTTCGCCTAATGCTTCTTTCATGATCTTCCTCCGTCTGTTTCGAGAAGAATTTCATTGCATCCGATCCGGCGCGCATTCCAAGAACGCAGGCGATTATACTGCCGGCGAGGATGCGTTCTTCTCGATCGGTAATTCAAATTCGTCACTATTTGGCCGCCGCCGGCTCTTTTCCGTGAAATCGATCCAAGATCGTTCGTTGCGCAACGTCGATGAATATGCTGATGACGAAATACAGGATGACGCCCGAAGCAATGGACCAGAAAAAGAATACGAAGATCAGCGGGAACATCCGCATCATATTCGCATTGGGACCTTCGACTTTTTGCTGGCTGCTGCTCCACAACATTAATGCTGCATAGGCCAGCGGCAGAATATTGATCGTAAAAATATATCCCGCCACCGGCAGATAAAAAGCGCCGTCCGGGGCGGAAAGATCCTTGATCCAGCTGAAAAAGGGTGCGCCGCGCAACTCCAACGCCATGCCAAATGTTGCGTAAAGCGCAATGAAAATAGGGATAGTCGGCAGCATGGGCAGACATCCGGCGAGCGGATTCACCTTGTGTTTGCGGAAGAGTTCCATCTGCGCCTTCTGCATTTTTTGGGGATCGTCTTTGTACTGCTCTTTCATCGCGTTGATTTGCGGCTGCAAGGCTTGCATTTTCTTCATGGATTTCATCTGCTTATGATATAGGGGAAGCATGATAACTTTCACTAAAAGCGTCAGCAGAATGATCCCCACGCCGTAATTAGGAATGATTATATAAAAACCATTAAGCAACCGCAGCATAAAATTGGATATTGGGCCGGTGAAGCTTCGCCAAAAGATTTGACGCGCTTCGCCCAAACTGGAATCCGCCTTGACCAGATCGTCATCATCCAACGGCCCTACGTATATAGTATATTGGCTGTTGTACGACATTCCGTCCGGAATCGGATCGATGTTCATGCGCACCCCGGCTAAAGGCTTCAAAATGGCGGGATCTTCCTTCGGGCTGGATGCCCCCTTGAGAGCTATCTTCGTCGGCGATTTGGGGACAATAGCCGCTAGGAAAAACTTTTGCCCCACGCCCGCCCAGCCTACAGTTTGATTCGTAACGGCAAGCGTAGGAGCGGAATATTCCGGCAAGAGAACGGGAGAGTTCTTTTGAATTTCCTTCATCAGAATAGGCAGCGGCTGGGTGGTTAAACCCTTCTCGATCAGCTGGCATAACGCGTTGTTTTGGGCATCTGTCCGCTGGGAGGGAAAGCCGAATCCCCCCCGCCATAGCACGTCGTAATATCCCTCGCCGTTAAAAACAAGCGGCTTTCCCGATTTGTTGAACAGGCGCACTTGCAGATCGATATGATAACTATCGGGATAAAACCTGTAGACTTTTTCCGCCGTGAGTCCCTGATTCGTATAAGTAAAGACTAATTCGCTCGGATTGGCCCCCGTTAGGAAAAGGCGCTCTTGGGAACATTGATAAGGAATCCACTTGTCGGGATACTGGCCGCCCCATTCCACGCTCAATCCCATATCCCCCGGCGAGAAATGGGGATCGATGGCGTTTATGGGAGGAGGCCCGCTCTCCGGCCAGGAATCTCGCCATTTCAGTTCCAAATCGGCAAGATGAGATCTCAACGGATCTCCTTTATTCGTTTCGAGCCGTAGAAGACGAGGATCCTCGCTTAATTCATTGTATTGCAGAAGCCGCCACTCCACCGGCAACGCACCCGTTTTCGAAAAAACAATGCGGTAACGTTCGCTTTCCACCACTACTTCCCCGCCTTGTTCCGCTGGGGGTGCGCTGGGAAGCCAATCCCAAACGCCGGCGGCGGCGATTTCCGGCGTCGCGGAGGCGATGGCTTCTTTTGGCGTACGAGTTGGCGTAGGCCGGACGGCCGCCTGGCCGGGAACAACCGCCGTGGGCTGCGCTCCGGAAGTGCGAGGTTTTGGAGGGTATTTCTTGGCGTAATACCAATTGAATCCCAGCATCACCAACATGGAAAGCACAAAGCAAAGCGCAAGCCGTTTTTCCGAATCCATTTTTCCTCTTTTTTTACACTTAATCCGGGCGATCAAATCGACGGTTATAAATGAGCCTCATGCAAAATACCTTTATTCCTCCCCCAAGCTTGGGGGAGGTTAGGAGGGGGTTGACATAAGTCCATTAAAATCAACCCCCCTCTAAACTCCCCCCAATCTTGGGGGGAGAATTTTAAGACGGATTTCATTAATTTTGCAAGAGCCTCAAATATAAGTGCATTCCGCCCACGGTTCGAAGGCTGTATCCGGCATACAGGCGAGACGCCTGTTTTACCCCGCGAGAGGCTGGACGCCTCTTCTACTCTGATAAATGACGAAACGATACGGCGTTCAGCGATTATTCTTTTCGCCCTGGGCGGGAAGGGGAGGCATATCGACTCCCCCCGGATGAAACGGGTGGCATTTCGAGATACGGATCAGGGAGAGGAATCCTCCCTTGAACAATCCAAAAGTGGTGATCACTTCCGCCGCATATACGGAGCACGTTGGGTAAAAACGGCACGACCTCGGCAGCCAAGGAGACGCCCAACGATGATAGGCTTTCAACATGCCGGCCGCCAGCCGCGACGGCATCGACGGTAAATACCGCATCACTTTCTTCAGGATGATCTTACTCGATCTCCACGCTCGGCGCATCCGTTTTCTCCTCGATTATAGTCATTGGAAGAGGAGCCGCGTTTTACAGAAGATTTTGTTGTTTCAAGATGCCGATCAAGTCGTCTTCCATTTCTGCGTATGAAGCTTCCTGGATGCCTGTCTGGGTTCGGATTACGATATCCACCTTACTCTTTAAACGGTTTTTGATGCGCCGAAGAATCTCACGAACCCGCCTTTTCGCCCGATTACGAACTACCGCTTTGCCCGACCGGCGGCCCGCTATCGCCGTAAAACGGGATACGGGTTTATCCGTTGCGCGGATATGGACGATAAAATATTTTCCCGCAATCCCGCGCCGCCGAAGCGCGTTCCGTATTTCGCTTCTTTTCCGCAGCCGTTCGCTTTTTCCGTAACGTTCGTCCAAAATAGAGTTATACGTCTCGCGGCGGCGATTTCCTATAAAGAAATCTTAGCCGGAAACCGTCAAGCGATAACGCCCTTTCTGTCTTCTTCGCCGCAACACGTCGCGGCCGCCGCGAGTCTTCATGCGCGCTCGGAAACCGTGGACTCGCACGCGCTTGATTTTGCTGGGTTGATAGGTTCGTTTCATGGTTTTTCTATCGCCTGATTATTCTATAAAGTATTTGTTTTTTTGAACTAAATAGGATACTTCTCCCTCCACTCCAGTCAAGACGCCTAAAAGAGGGGGAGGTCCTGCGTCCTTATCCTACGATTTCCTCGCCGCCATCCACGTAAATAACGTTGCCCGTCATCCAGGCCGCATCGGGATGGGAGAGCAACGCGATAACGTTTCCTATATCCTCCGGATTCGTCAACCGCTTGGAAGGATTACGGGCGAGCGCCCCATTGATTAATGCTTCATGGCCGGGAATTTTGCGCAATGCAGGCGTATCGGTAACTCCGGCGCATATGGAGTTGGCGCGGATTCCATAAGGCGCCAATTCCAACGCAATCTGACGAATATGCGATTCTAGAGCGGCTTTGGCGGCGGAAACGGCGCCGTAATGAGGCCAAACGCGCCCGCCCCCTGAGCTGGTCATCGCGAATATGCGGGTTCCCTCCTGAATCAATCCCTCCCGCCGCAGGTCTTGAATCCAATAGACCAGACTATGCGCCATGACGTTGAGCGTCATTTCCATCTGGGCGGGAGTGATTTCCGCTTCGATATTTTCTGCGAAATAATCGCGCAACGTCCCAAAAGCAAGACTATGAAGAATGCAACGAAGGGGCGCATGGCCCATCCGTTCTTTCATCGCCTGGATGGTTTGTTTTCGTTTTTCTTCGTCCACGGCATTGTAATTGAAAAACTCCACTTCGACGCCCTGACTTTTCATCTCGTCGATTTCTTGATTGATTTTATCTATCGCCCCCCGCCGGTCGAAATGAACGCCGAATAAATTCATGCCTCGAAAAGCCAATCTTTTCGCTGTCGCCAGTCCGAATCCGCTGGATGATCCTAGAATCAAACCCCACTCGCCTCGATACCATTTCTCCACTTGGAGATCCTCCTCGACGCTGCAATTTCGAGTCTCTTTCTCAATCGCCATAAAAGAAAAACCACTCCGGTTGGAATTTCCTTATCTCCCTCGAATTTCCCTGTCTTCTTTTTCATTAGCGGCCTATGCTGGGCGGATGCAATGCCTCCCATTGACGCCGCCGCGTGCATTATACCGTCTTCAACCAATTCACGAACCGCCGCCGCATGATTTTATGCGTATCCCTTACAAAATATTTTTGTTATAAATATCTATAAAATCCTTGGCAACGGCGTCTTTTCTCTGGACGAAGACGCCATAACGCCCCTGTTAATTTATGCTTGTTTTTCATGAAAGGAACGATTTTATAGGCTGGATGGTCTTCGAATCTCGTTTTTTTTCTCGTCTCGTTCCGCTTCCAGGCGGCGGATATCCGTTTGCAAGCGTTCTTGGATTTTCGCCTGCGCTTCGGGATTGTTCCATGATTCTTTCAATTCGCGTTCCGCCAAAATTTTAACTTCGGCGATTTTGGAAAGATATTTATTATCCATCTCCGCTAACGCCGCCTTTTGTTCTTCCGTCAAAGGGGGCGGAGAAGGCGATTCCTTCTCCAATCGTTCCATAGCTAGTTCGTAAGCGCTTTTCATAGCAACGCTCCACATTTATAAATTGCAAAATATTAACATGTTACCCGACATCGGTTATCTAAATATGGGTAAAGCAGGCGTCTCGCCTGCAATAACAAGACAGGCGAGACGCCTGTTTTACCCTCAATATTCCCCATTTAAATCCAATAATATGCCGAGTAGGATTTGTTGTTATTAGTAAATGCTATTGGATTGAAGTTAACCGCCAAATACCTGCTTGACTTTATCGAAAAACGACCGCGACTGGGGATTGGTCTCTTCGCCGCTAATGGTGGCGAATTCTTCGAGCAATTCCCGCTGACGAGCCGTCAGCCGCGTCGGCGTCTCCACCAAAACTCGAACCAGTTGATCGCCTTGGCCATAACCGCGTAAACTGGGCATTCCTTTGCCGCTCAAGCGAAATACTTTACCCGTCTGCGTTCCGGCGGGAACTTTCATTTTCACGCTGCCTTCCAATGTGGGAACCCGCAATTCCGCGCCGAGAGACGCCTGGGCGATGGAAATGGGCACTTCGCAAACTAGATCCTCGCCTTCGCGTTCGAAAATAGGATGCGGCGCAACGAGCAGAACGATATACAAATCTCCCGGCGGTCCACCGAAATACCCCGCTTCGCCTTCGCCCGCGACTTTCAATTTCAAGCCCGTCATGGTTCCCGGAGGAATTTTGATCTTGACTTTGCTCCGGTGCATAACTCGCCCCGTCCCATGACATTTTACGCAAGGATTGGTAATAACCGTTCCTATGCCTCCGCAACGGTTGCAGGTGCGGGAGATGCTGAAAAAGCCCTGCGCCATATTGATCTGTCCTCTTCCGTTGCACTGAGGGCAAGTGGAGGGCTGGCTGCCAGTGGCGCAGCCGTTGCCGCCGCAAGCGTCGCAGGAGGTTTGCCGGGGAACTTCGATCTGTTTTTCGACGCCTTTATATGCTTCAATCAGCGAGATTTCCAAATCGTAGCGCAAATCGTCGCCCCGGCGAGCGCGGGAACGCGAGCGGGGGCGCGAACGTCCCCCGCCGAAAAATTCGCCGAATATATCCCCGAAATCGCCGAAAATATCCTGAAAATCGCGGAAAGCCGCTCCGCCGGGACCGCCGAAACCGGCGCCGCCTACGCCCGCATGGCCGAACTGATCGTAATCGCGGCGTTTGCTGTCATCGCCGAGAACTTCGTAGGCTTCGGTCGCTTCCTTGAATTTCTCCACCGCGTCCTTATCGTCGGGATTGCGGTCCGGGTGGTACTTGAGCGCCAGTTTCCGATACGCTTTTTTTATCTCATCCTGAGAGGCGTTTTTGGAAACTCCCAAGACCTCGTAATAATCGCGTTTACCTGCCATTGTGGCCATTTCCTGCCCTTTACCTGAGCCATTTTGGCGCAAAAATTTTTACTATCCGGTTATAATATCCTCAAAATATCTACTTTCCCTATTAATAACGCAAAATTTAGTCCTATTTTCCGCCCTATTGACTCGTAATGGAGGAGATATTTTGACTATATCACTTTCATTTCCAAGAATATAGAGAGATTAATTCTAAGCTAAATCATTCTCGGAACTTCATAAATCGCGACTTTCGGCTTGAATTCATCGAAATAGAGGAGAGGAAAACGAATAACCGTATATAGGAAATATCTCTCAGCATCTTCATCAACCTTCTCTTCGCTGATATATTGTATAATCTCAAGTAGGTTATTAGAGCGAAAGATAATAAAATTGGGAAATTTTCGAAATCAGCGCAATGAAATGAAAATTACCGCCGATATATATCTTGGGGATTGCAAGGAGCAATTAAAAAAACTACGGGACGATTCCATCGATTTAATCATAACTTCGCCGCCCTATGCCGACCAACGAAAAAACACTTACGGCGGCATTCATCCCAACCAGTACGTAAACTGGTTTTTGCCTATTTCCGAACAGCTTTTGCGAGTTCTTAAACCGACTGGAACGTTTATATTAAACATTAAGGAAAAAGTAGTCGAAGGCGAGCGCAGCACATATGTAATCGAACTAATATTGAATATGCGAAAACTAGGGTGGTTGTGGACGGAAGAATTCATTTGGCATAAAAAAAATTGCTATCCCGGCAAATGGCCCAACCGCTTTCGCGACGCATGGGAAAGACTGCTCCAATTTAATAAAAACCGAAAATTCAATATGTATCAAGAAGAAGTCATGATTCCTACCGGCGAATGGGCTAACTCAAGACTCAAAAACCTCTCTGAAACCGATAAGATCCGTGACAATTCCAAAGTGGGAAGTGGATTCGGCAAAAATATCTCCAACTGGTTGGAAAGGGATAAAGCCTACCCAACGAATGTCTTGCATATTGCCACCGAATGCAATAACAAAAATCACAGCGCCGCTTTCCCTGAAGAATTACCCGAATGGTTCATTAAACTATTTACAAAGGAATACGACGCGGTTCTCGATCCTTTTATGGGGTCGGGAACAACTATTCTTGTTGCAAATAGACTGAAACGAAATTCTATAGGCATCGATATCATTCCCGAGTATTGCGAAATGGTGAAAAAACAATTGGATCCAGACAAGTTCTATCTATTTGAACTCATTGAATCTACTTGAGTTATAATTATACTACCCTAAGAATCTTTTATAAGTTGCATATGGAAACGTTAAATTTAGAAGACTTATCGCTGTACGTTGTACAGAATATCGGGATATTCCACCAAAAGCGCATTCAATGCCTTGATGAATTGAAACTATCGCAAGTACTTGAACGTAAAAATCCCTATCTGTTTAAAGCGAAATACGTATTGACCGCCGAACAAATTGTAAAAGGTTTAGTGGACGCCTATATATCTTCAAACGAAGAAACCATTTTTGGCAATTGGTTGGAAGGACTTGCAATTTATATCAACGGCAAGGTCTTCAATGGTCGCAAATCGGGCATAACCGGCATTGATCTTGAATTTGACCGTAATGGAACAAGATATATTGTAAACATCAAATCAGGGCCGAATTGGGGAAATAGCTCACAAATATCTAAAATGAAAGCCGACTTTATTACAGCCAAAAAGAAACTGAGAACCAGCAATTCCAGATTGAACGTCATCGCCATAAATGGTTGCTGTTACGGAAGAAACAACAAACCGGACAAAGGAGAATATTTTAAATATTGCGGTCAACGTTTTTGGGAGTTTATATCCGGAGACAGTGAACTCTATACGAAAATCATCGAGCCTCTTGGGCGCAAAGCCAAAGAAAAAAACGATGACTATGTAAAATCCTATAGTCAAATGATCAATAAATTCACCCAAGAATTCGCCAACAGATTTTGCAAAGAAAATGGAGAAATCGATTGGGACGAATTAGTGCGCTTCAATTCGGCGATTGTAAAGCCTAAGAAAAGGAAATAAAAGACTAACCAAACGCCGCAATGAACGGCGGACTTAAATGATACGTTAAATCATCTTATCAAGGAAAATCAGCGTAATCATTACGCATAATTATAAAAATCATCGGCGAGGCGAGCATGAAAACCATCCAGCGGACGCATTACTGCGGCGATTTGAGAACGGAACACATCGAGCAAACGATTTCTCTTTGCGGTTGGGTTTGGCATTGGCGAGATCACGGCGGAGTCATCTTTATCGACATCCGCGACCGGTCGGGCCATGCTCAACTTGTCTTCGATCCCCAGACCGATAACGCACTTCTGCAGCGCGCCACACAACTGCGCAGCGAATTTTGCATCGGCGTAACCGGAGAAGTGCGCAAGCGTCCGGAAGGAACGGTTAATCCCAACATGCCCACCGGTGAAATCGAAATCCTGGTGCGCGATCTGCATGTTTTCAGCGAATCGGAAACGCCTCCTTTCCCCATCGACGATCATGTCGACGTGGGCGAGGATATCCGTCTGAAATATCGGTACTTGGATATGCGCCGCCCCGCTATGCGCAAGAATATTCTCTTCCGCAGCCGCTGCTATCATGTTGTGAGGAACTATTTCGCTCGCAACGGTTTTGTCGAGGTGGAAACGCCCGTCCTGAGCAAATCCACGCCTGAAGGAGCGCGCGATTTTCTCGTTCCCAGCCGCGTCTCGCCGGGTGATTTTTTCGCTCTGCCCCAATCGCCGCAACTTTACAAACAATTGTGCATGATCGGCGGGTTGGATCGTTATTTCCAAATCGTCAAATGCTTCCGCGACGAAGACCAGCGGGCGGACCGCCAACCAGAATTCACACAGATCGATGTGGAGATGTCCTTTCTGACGCCGGAATTGCTTTATGGAATCATGGAGGGACTAATCGACGAATTATGGAAAGAACTTCTAGGTGAAAAAGTGGAGACGCCGTTTCCCCGCATGTCCTATTTCGATGCGATGGAGCGCTTCGGCTGCGACCGGCCCGATAAGCGCTTCGGCATGGAATTGAAGGATGTCGGCGATATCGCCCGCGAATCCGAATTCAAAGTCTTCCGCTCCGTAATGGAAGAAGGAGGCAAAATATCCGGTCTTTGCGTAAAAGGCGGCGCCGCTTTCAGCCGCAAAGAGATCGACGATCTCGGCGCCGAAGCGGCCATCTATGGCGCCAAGGGCATGGCTTGGATGAAATATGGGGAAAAAGGCCTCGAATCCAACATCGTCAAATTCTTCTCCGAAGGCTTGCAGCAAAAGTTGATCGAGCGCTTTGCGGCGCAGCCCGGCGATCTGCTTCTCTTTGTCGCCGACGAACCCCCCGTCGTTTTCGCCAGTCTCGCCCATCTGCGCCTGCATATCGGCGCGCAGCAAAAACTCTACAACCCGGAAGAGAACCGCTTTCTTTGGATTGTGGACTGGCCTCTATTCGAAAAAGACGACAACGGCAATCCCACGCCCTGCCATCATCCCTTTACTTCTCCGCGTCTGGAAGATATCGATAAATTCGAAACCGATCCCTTCGCCATGCGCGCCCTGGCTTACGACATGGTATTGAACGGCATCGAAATCGGAGGCGGCAGCGTCAGAATCCACCGCCGCGACGTGCAAAGCCGCATGTTCAGAACCCTTGGCATCGGCGAAGAGTTAGCGCAGCAGCGATTCGGCTTTCTTTTGGACGCCTTCCGCTTCGGCGCCCCGCCCCACGGCGGCATCGCTTTTGGCTTCGACCGGCTGATTATGCTGATGTTGCGCGAGCCGAACATTCGCGAGGTCATTGTCTTCCCCAAAAACCAGCGCGCCCAAGCCGTCATGGAAGGCGCGCCTTCCAGCGTGGAAATGGAACAGCTGAAGGAGCTGGGCATCCGGTTGCGCGGCTGATCCGCCGCATTTAAAAAATTTTCTTTCCTAAATAGGAGCGCTATACTATCGGTTAACTGCGTAGGGTGGGCTCAAAGCGAAACGTAGCCCACCCTCTTCCAGAGGAGAGCAACCATGACCGTCAAAGAGCGCTTGCATGTTCTGATCGATCGTCTTCCCGACGAAAAAGCGAAAGAAGCGGAATGCATCCTCCAACGTCTTTCCCTGGAGGACGATCCGTTATGGCGCGCCCTGCAAGACGCCCCCGAAGATAACGAACCGTTGACGCCGGAAGATATCCAGGCGATCGAGGAGGGGTATGAAGATATCGCTCGCGGCGATCTTATTCATTGGAAAGAAGTGCACGCTAAAGCAAAAAAAGAATTCTGATGCCTTGGGATCTTTTTTATACAAAAAGAGCAAACCGCGATCTTCTTCGCATCCCTTATAATGAACGTCAAATCATTCTTCATTCGCTTGAAAAAGTAATTGTCGATTTCCAAATATCCGATATCAAAAAATTATCTGGACGAAAAAACGAATGGAGAATTCGCGTGGGGAAGTGGAGAGCGATTCTTCAATTCAACTATGAAGACGGCATTATTAGGGTTCTTCGCATCCTTCCCCGCAAGGACGCTTATCGAGATTGATAACGTCTTCATCTACTCCCTGCAATTGTATTCCACTCTTTTCCCAATTCTTCCTTAAATACCTTCCGATTCATCAGATAGTTAAGCGGCGCAAGCGTCGAACGCTGAGTATAACGAATTGGAAATGATCTTCGATTACTCAAAAAATTATTTGTATAAAATTATATACGTCCTATTGACTATATTTTCGATTTATCGTATTGTTGCCGTAATAGGCTTCTTATCTAAAAGTAAACGATCCGAAAGTCGGCGAAAGATCGTTGCAAGAATAATTTGGAGATTCGGCGGTTTTCGGCAAAGACTTGGTGGCGTTGGATAAAAGGAATTAATTTTTTCGGCTGAAATTTATTCGTACAATCCGCTTCGCCGCGATCAATCCGTTCGATGTCCTAATAACCATACGAAACGGCATAACGACATTATTCTTTTCGACCTCAATGAGGAATCTTCAACGATAAAGGAGAATAACGGTCATGAAAAAAAGTTGTCTGGGATTTCTTTGTGGTTGCGCGCTTCTTCTTTCTGCTGGAAGCCTTCAAGCGCAAGTGGTGAAAGAGATTCATTTCTCCGCCGCCGAAGGCTATACGGACGGGCCTTTGGTCGGCCAACCGGCCGGGAGCGACTCTAAATGGATTGCAGGCAGCGCAGACATGGGCGAAGATATTTATATTGTAAAGAACGAAGCCATGGTCGTTCAACCAATTCCAAACATGCAAGTTTGGATATATATCCCCATTCCCGTGCAAAAGATGGATTCCGGAACCATCACTTTTCTTTGGGACTGGCAATATTTCGGACCTCCGGAAAAGAAGATGGATTTGGGCTTCGTTCCCAGCGATTCGGGAAATTATATGAAAGACGGCAGTCCTTTTGCGGCCTTCGGCGAACAAAGCTGCCCGATGCGTATGGGAGACGTGATCGACGCCCGTAAAGGCGATTTGGCCTGCGGTGGAACCTGGGTTTCCGATAATGGAGTTCCTTACAGAGACGGAGTACTTGTCCACATGCGTATGACGATCGATCTCAACGAGTTGGATTTTAGCGTTTTTGCGCAGAGAGAAGGAGAAGAGGAAGTTCAAGTGGCGGAAAACTTCATGATGCGTTGTATGCCCAGCGATGCCACTGGCGGTTTGAACACGATGACGTTTTGGGTCAATGGCGGCGATGTCGAAACCAGCGTAGTTCTAGATAATTTCATCCTCATCGGTCCCTCATCGACGCAAGATTGGGATTTGTATTGAAGCTTGTTAACTTGAAACTTTAAGCCAATAACAGTATTTCATACTCTTTGCATCAAGGACGCGGCGTCCGTTTCGCCGCGTCCTTTTTTTATTTATTTTTAGATAGCCGTACAAAAGAAACGATATTTCTTTCTATAGAAAACACGATAGATCAACGATGCGTATCGATGCGATAGAAAAAAATAGCGGTGGATCGCCTTTAGCGGAACCCATCCTTACTGTTAAATTTTTGTTGCCTTTTTATCCTATAACGATAAAATAGATGGGATTATTTATATAAGAGTTCATCATTGCCTAACAACCGTTATGCATCGCGGGCGCCATTCGGTCATTTCGATGGAAGGATGATTCCATGAATACTCCCAGATTCATACCGATCCTGTTGTTGGCGTTAATGTGTTGTCTTCCTCAGCCCGCCCTGGGGGAGGACGTTTATATTGATACAGAGTTACTCGACCTCAAAAAAATACGGGAAGAAGAAAATCTCGGCGAGAAAAGCCGCATCGTAAGGCTCTACATCTTTATCGCCGTTCGCTCAGGCCAAGGCTTCGAAGCCTACGCCGCCCGCGGCGACCGCGATCTCGACAAAGATGGAAAAAAGGCGATCGAACAACCCAACAATCTGGCCGAATACGACCATTTCGCCAAAATCGAGAGAGATCTTCAATTCGACGGCTCCGAACATATCTGCTTCATCACAGCCCTTCCCTATTTCGAGACGCTATTCAAAAAGGAAAATCTGAAAGATCCTTTCGAAAAAGGCGACGTCCTCGAAATCCCCGCCAAGGTTACGGAAAAAGACAAAAACAAACTCGTCGGCATTAAAACCCTGGCCATCATGAGTTCCACCGGCGCCAATCTGGGCATCGAACGCTATATCGCCTTCTACAACAAATCGACCGTCACGGAAAACAAGCCGGTGCTGGATAAAGACGGCAAGCCCGTCAAAGACGAAGCCGGTAAAGACAAAGTCGAACAAATCTCCAAAGTCGTCATCTCCTCCTACGGCCTCATCGAAATCACCGTGGTGGACGCCTGAGACACAACGATGGGCTATAATTCAAATAAAGGAGATAAAATGTTTTTGCATGTAACTCATGTACAGTATTTGAATGACTACCGGCTGCGGCTGGAATTTAACGATGGGAAAGTCAAGGACCTGGACTTGAAAAACGAATTGTACGGCGAAATCTTCGAGCCGTTGAACGATATCGATCTCTTCAAGAAGGTCTACGTCAATCCCGATACGGGCACGATCGAATGGCCCAACGGCGCCGATTTCGCCCCGGAATTCCTTTTTGAGAAAGGGCGGAAAGTCAGGAAAAGCGCCTGAAAACGCCAACGCAATAAAGATATTATTGGCTGGGTGGCAAGGGCAAATGTTGTTTTGCCCTTGAGCGAATTTCTTCGAGGGGCTTTTATGGAGGTGGCTTATGAATAAAGAAAAAGAGTCAAAGAGTTTATTGGATGTTTGGGAGTGGAAAGAATCCACCTATCAAGAAGTTGCCGATTTGCCCATAGAACAAGCGTTGGAGAAACGTATTCTCGATTCCACCCAATCGGCGAAAAAGTTAGGTTTTGCTTTATCTCCTCCAAGTAACGCCCAACCAAAAGCGACAATTATCCATATAGAGAACCAATGAAAAGGGAATACGATTTTTCCCAAGGAGAAAGAGGAAAATTTTATCGTAATGATGGGGGGTGATATACGCTCTCAGGCAAAAGATATAAAAACCACCTTGCGTCTTGCGCGCAATCTATAGGAAAGCATTATGGCCAAAACCATCACGATTCGTTACGATGTCGCCGAGCACCTTCGCACGCCGGAGGAAATGGCGGCCTATCTGGAAGCCTGCCTAGAAGAAGCTAATGGCGACGCCGCCTTCGTCGCCAAGGCGCTGGGCGATATCGCCCGCGCCAAGGGCATGTCTCAGGTAGCGCGCGATGCTGGTCTATCCCGCGAAAGCCTTTACAAAACGCTTTCTGGAGAGCGTACTCCCAACTTCGACACTATCCTAAAGGTCATGGGAGCGCTGGGTTTGAAATTTCATGCGGAAGCCGCTCGCACAGCTGAAGCATCAGCCAAACCAAGCGCGCCATCCAACGCTCGCGCCTCGCGCGGCTAAACTTTGGCGTAAAAAGAAGACGAAATGTTTTTGCATGTAACTCATGTACAGTACTTGAAAGACTACCAGCTGCGGCTGGAATTTAACGATGGGAAAGTCAAAGACCTGGACTTGAAAAACGAATTGTACGGCGAAATCTTCGAGCCGTTAAACGATATCGATCTCTTTAATAAGGTCTACATCAATCCCGATACGGGCACAATCGAATGGCCCAACGGCGCCGACTTCGCCCCGGAATTCCTTTACGAGAAAGGGCGGAAAGTCAGGAAAAGCACGTAAAGCGCCGATGCCTAGAGGCTTGCAACCAGTTCGAGCCGGACACCCAATCAAATGGGGCATAACGAATTCCGAATAATTTTATAGTATAAACTGCTCATCAAGCGATTTCGATGCGAATTAAGATATAATCGTAGATTGAGGTGAATTAATGAACTACCTTGAAAAAGTGGAAATTAAGGGATTCTGGGGGAATAGAGATATTTCGATATCATTCAATCCTGATGTTAACTTCCTTATTGGAGTAAATGGTTCAGGAAAAACAACTGTAATAAACCTGATAGCCGCTGCTCTAAATGCTGATTTTCCGACTCTTGACCGGCTTCCCTTTAACTCAATGCAGCTTCAACTAAGAGAGGTGAATGGAAACAGTACGCCATCAATAGAAGTGGAGAAGAAACCCCAAGAAAGATCTCCTTATCCATCTATTAGTTTCAGTATAAAATCCAAAGAAACTGACAAGGCCGTAAATTATTCTTTAGATCAGATTGAAGAAGGCCGCATTTATAGAACAGCCTCTCATGAATACTATCACTCTTATCCTGCACGTCACTCACAAAGGTTAGGAAAAATACATTACGATATAATTGAGCATCTTAGCGGTTTGGTAAATATTAGCTGGCTGTCAATTCATCGTACTACTGCTTCATATCGCTCAAAAGAGGAGAGGAGTTTCGAATCTACTATTGATCAAAAACTGAGCGAATTATCAAACGAGTTTATTAAATACTTCTCTCTTCTTGATAAACAATCTGCAATTGAAATAGATAGATTTCAACAAACAATTTTTCTCTCTTTATTATCGGATGAAAGCGAAAGTGAAGTTTTTTCTATCCTTAAGAGCCTTGATCCTGATAATGAAAAGCAAGAATTGATCAAAATATTTAAGCTTTTTAGATTGGATGAAAATGAATATCTAAAGAGTGTTGAAAGACATTTTGATTCTTATTCGAAATTGTTTCAGAAGTTATCTAATAGTTCTGGCTTTCGCTTAGAGGATTTGAGTGTTCTTATCGGTACTCGAAGAATACATTCTATCGTCCAGGATTGGAGCAAACTCACTGAAAAACAGAAGGATATCTACAAACCACGGAATACATTTTTGAATGTAGTTAATTCATTAATGCAGCGGAAGGAAATCAAAATAAATGAGAAAAATGAACTAGAAGTAAAAACGCAGTCAAAAAAAATTTTTCCTCTTAAGTTCCTTTCATCAGGAGAGAAACAATTGCTTATTATTCTAGGTGAAGCTTTACTTCAACAATCAGCACCATGGATATATATTGCAGATGAACCGGAACTATCATTGCATGTTACTTGGCAAGAAAGCCTTGTCCGAAACCTGAGAAACGTTAATCCTAAAGCACAAATCATTTTTGCTACACACTCACCAGATATAGTGAGTAACTTTCATGATCGTGTATTCGATATGGAAAAGGTAGTATCATGAATTTTAGGCGAACTTCTAGCGGCTTATCAAATCAGCACCTTTTTCTTAATGTTGATACTATAGTATTTGTTGAAGGTAGTACTAGCTACTCGAAAGATGATGTTTATAATGGCAAATTTACTACTGATTCTTTTGATATTAAGTTTTGGCATGAACTTTTCTCAATTTTTCTAAAAAAGAAAAAAGTCCAATTCAGAGCTATTGGATCTAAGAGTACCTTAAAAAGTATAGCTGAAGATATTGAAAAAGGAGAAATAACAAACGTGTACGTTGCCATGGACAGAGATTTCGATATTCTTAATTTTAGGCATATCCAAACAAAAGGTGTACTTTATACTTATGGTTATAGTTGGGAGAATGATGTTTGGCAGCCAGAGGTCGTTCAAGATGTATTCGGTACTATCTACATTGGTATTCTACCAGGTGAAGTTGCTGAGCGAATTTTTACATTGTACAAACAGTTTGTGAATGATATTAATATTGCTGTATACGCAGATGCTTTTCTAAGTAGATTTAATAGGTCATTTATACCTAGAGACAAGCATATGAGATGTATTAAATTTGAACGAGACTCTGAACCTACAGCTAACATAGATACAATTCAGAATCTACTTGAGAAGATACGTTTTTCAAAAGAAGAAATTCAAGATTTTGGATCAAGATACACAATTGATCCCTTTAGTGACTGTTATGGACATCTACTATCCGACTTCTGCTATTTCTTGATCTCCTATTTTTTAAAAAAAGTATCTAAATCCCCGTCCATGTCAAAAGATTGTGTAATTAGTATTGGAATTGATAAATTTATAAATAGACTTACCAAACGGCAGATACCGACTTTAAATACGCATTATAAGAATTATTTCTCATCTCTTTAATCACGAAAGCCGAATTTAGAATTTTTTGTTCTAACAAGAGCATACACACATCCAGACAACAAGGGCAAATGTCGTTCCGCCCTTGATCGAATAAGCCCTTATCGTGAATTCAAGGACAGAAAGAACTGGCGCAATAAGAGAGATAATATTATGGATAAGGCTCTTTTAGAAAAAGCCTTAGAGACACCGCCTAACGAAAGGGTGGCGTTTGCCGAGTTGATTCTTGCCAGCATCGATTGCGAAGAGGATGAAATTCGCCAATCATGGATAGCCGAAGCGGAAAGCCGTAGGATAGCATTCGAGGAAAGCCGGGCGAAATTATTGGATTTTGAAGGGCTATACTATCTATGAGCCGCAATGTTCGCTGGAAAGGAAAAGAACATGCCGCTAAACCTTAAAGAGGAGTACGTCCATGAAGTTCGCCCGGATCACTCATAATCCTGCGGTGATGGGCGGCAAGCCTTGCATTCGCGGCTTGCGGATTACTGTGGGAACCATCGTCGGCTTGCTGGCTTCCGGCGAATCGCGCGAACGCATCTTGCAAGTTTACCCGCATTTGGAACCGGCCGATCTGGACGAGGCGTTGGCTTACGCGGCTTGGCGTCTGGAAGAACGCGAAGAGGAAATGTTCGTTACATGAGCCATACACAGGAAAGGAATGACAGATGGATAAAACGATCCTGGTGAATTTCAACGACCTCTGGTCGAAAGACCGCGAGTTGCAAGGCCAGGCTTTTTGTCATGTTCTCGAGGCAACAAACAATTGCGTAGAGTGGGCGTATGAAGTGTGGGATGCGTTGATGGAAAACTTGACTCACAAAGACAACCATAATCGCGCTATTGCCGCTCAGGTTCTATGTAATCTAGCCAAAAGCGATTCAAAAAACAGATTGTTGGAAGATTTCGACGCCTTGTTTGCAGTTACTAAGGACGAACGGTTCGTTACGGCAAGGCACTGCTTGCAAGCTTTATGGAAAGTAGGCGCGTCGGGAAAGAAACAACAAAAGTTGTTGGTCGACGCGCTGGAAGGCCGCTTTGAAGAGTGCGTTGCGGAAAAGAATTGCACCTTAATCCGTTACGACATCATCCAAAACCTTCGTAAAGTGTATGATGCGGTCCATGACGAAAATATCAAAGCGAAGGCGCTGGAATTGATCGAAAAGGAAGAGGATATCAAATACCGCAAGAAGTACGCAAGCCTTTGGCGGGTGAAGTAAAATCCTCGATTAAGCCGGGTTCAAGGAGAGTTATCGTTCCGCTCTTGAATGAACTATACCCTCAACCGCACGCCGTCGAGCGTTTATAATCGTATCTAATGGCATAGAGAGAATCTTGGCCATTCGCAGGAAAGGAGAACAACATGCCGCTAAACCTTAAAGAGATGACCATTGAAAAGAGGAAAGCCATGTCGTTAGTGATGAAAGAAATTGCGAACCAAGCCCTTACTCTTCCTCCCGATGAACGCGCCCAATTGGCGCATGAACTCATTGCAAGCCTGGACGACGCTGTCGACGAGGAAGCGGAAACGGCTTGGGAGGCGGAGATTGGAAAACGCGTTCAGGAAATTAAAAGAGGCAAAGCGAAAGGCAGGCCTCTAGAAGCCATACTTGCCGAGATCCAAGCCAAATATTCATGAAACGCATCTTTGTTCACAGCGAAGCCGAATTGGAATTATGGCAAGCGGTTGAATACTACGAATCCAAACGCATTGGATTGGGGCTTGATTTCGAACACGAGGCGAGACGCGCCTTTGCCGATATCCTGGAAGCGCCCGACAGGCAGCCGATAACAAGATTCGGCGCAAGACGCCGTCTGCTCCATCGATTTCCATTTGCTATCCATTATTTGGAAATTCAAGATATTATCTGGATAGTAGCAGTAGCGCATACCAGCCGTAAACCATTCTATTGGCTCAATCGTTCAATAACACCATCTACTTGAAAACCGAATAGAATTTGCTCTTACGTTCATCCCTTCTTTACCCTCCAGCGGCGAATGCGCTATTATTGCGGCATCTTGATTTTCAGGAGGTTTGCCATGCGTTTTTCGCGATTCGCTATTTTTTCTTTTCTATTCGTTCTTCTTCAATCCGCTGTTTTTGGGCAAGTGCGCTCTCCTTTGGAAAGTCTTTCGATTGCTCCCAATTACGAATCCCATCGCATTTCCAGTTACGACCGCAATGGCTATAATGCCGATTGGATCAGCATCGAGCCGGGCGAGACCCGCGTTCTGGCGGAAATTGACGGCCCCGGCGCCATCACTCACTTCTGGAACACGATTTCCGCCGAACCTTACTATTCGCGCATGTTGATTATGCGTTTCTATTGGGACGGCCAGGCGATGCCTTCCGTCGAGGTTCCTCTCGGCGACTTTTTCGGCGTCGGCCATGGATTGAATATCCCCTTCCATAGCTTCGTAATGGATAACTCTTCCGAAGGGCGGGCGCGCAATTGTTACTGGTACATGCCCTTCAAAAAATCCGCCAAAGTTACCGTCACCCACGAAGGCTTCAACAAGGTTCGTTCCTTTTATTACTATATCGATTACCGCTCCTTCAAAACCATCCCTGACGACAGCCTCTATTTCCACGCCCAATATCGCCAGGCCGTGCCCAATCCCGCCGTGGACATTAAGGGGAAGAATATCGACGGCAAGACCAATTACCTGCTTATGGAAACCACAGGCCGGGGCCAATACGTCGGAACGATCCAAAGCGTACAGATCAATCAAGACGGCTGGTACGGCGAAGGCGACGATATGTTCTTCGTCGACGGCGCCGAAACTCCGACGATGACCGGTACCGGAACCGAAGATTATTTCAACGACGCTTGGGGTTTTCGTCCCTTCGATTATCTCTACCACGGCGTCACTCTCTGGGAAGGATACAAGAAGGGCAATCGGGGAACGGCTTATAAATGGCATATCTTCGATCCCGTCGCCTTTACGAAATCCTTGCGCGCCACCATCGAGCACGGTCACGCTAACGACCGCCAGGACGATTTCTATACCGTCGCCTTTTGGTATCAGACTCTCCCCAGCCCGGAGCCGCCCGCCATGCCCAACGTCATGAACCGTCTGCCCGACGAAGGCCAACTGTACGCCGAACGCACTCTCATCGGCAAAGAAATAACCACCCATCTCCAGGAAAAACGGCTGGACGCCGCTCTCGCCCGCGTGCAGGAAGTCATCGATACGGCGGAGCGAGCCGACGAATATGGCTATTGGTCCTTGCGCAAGGGATTTCTGCTCAAACAAACCGGCAAACTGGCGGAAGCTAAAAAAGCGTTCGACGCGGCGCTGGAAAAAAGCCAGAAAGAAGACAAATACTCGGAATGGGACGCTGGTTCCATCCACTGGACCGCCGAACGCGAATGCCCCGTTTTGGCGGATAAGAAAAAAGCCAGGCTTTACGCTTTCGGCGACGATACCTACGAAATCTTCCTCGACGGAAAATCCATCGGCCAGGGAGGCGGCGGCGATCAAATCGGCGATTTCGAAATTGCGTTGTCCCGCGGCAAACATACGCTAGCCGTCAAAGCTGTAAACCGCTCCGGCGCCGCCGGACTGGCGATCCAACTAAGCCATATCCGGGGATACGAATTGACGGACGAGACATGGAAAGTTTCGGAAACGGAAGCGCCCAAATGGAACGAGAAAAAATTCAACGCTTCCGCCTGGAAAAACGCCGCGCCAAGCGGAACGCTGGGCGAAGCGCCTTGGAACAGCATGCGCCAACCCTTCGCCTTTCTCGCGCCCATCCTCACGGCGAAAGCCATTTGGACGCCCGACGGCGCCAAGGACAACCAAACCGTTTATTTCCGCAAAGAATTTCAAGTGAAGTAATTATGTCTCACGCATCCATTCCCTCTTACCAAGGAGAGGGAATGGATGCGCTCTAAACGGTACGCCTGAAAGAGCAGAGCCTATTCGTTTGGGATTAATCCTAAAAACGGCAGTTGAAGCGCAGAATTCTCCGTTGGCAGTCTTTTGAAGTCTCTCTGGCGATCCTGCTTGATTGGCGGTTCAGCCCATTTGCGGCAGCTTTTTGAGGCAAGCAAGTATTTTTCCTTGCAGAAATTTCTGCAACGCACGGCTCAAAATCAGTCGCCACCGGTCTTGCCAATCCAACGGCTCTGCATTCCGCTTTAATTCGAGAAGAAACGCCGCCAACGATTGCAGTTGTTTCTGAATCCATGCAGTTTTGCTTGAGAAGATTGTTCTTCTCATAAGGAGCGCGCTGTTCGGATCGAGATGAAAAAAGTCCGGCGTTCCGCCGTCGTCGTCTTAGACGCCGATCTTCTCTTGGACGTAAGCCGGTTTGTTTCCGATTTTGAAGCGGAAGGGGCGCTCTTCGGCTTCAACCGCATTCGGGCGTACAAGATAATACGGGAATACGCCGAAAGCGTAGGCCTGAAATACATTCACCCCCACAAGTTCCGGCGCAGTTTGGCCATTCACCTGCTCCAGCAGGGCGCGCCCATTCCGGTGATCTCCGCCCGGCTGGGTCACGCCTCAGTGTACGTCACCATGCAGATGTACATGAAGGTGACGCCGGAAATACAGGCGGAGATGGTCAAGCACGTGGCGTGGCGGTAAGGCTTCGCGGGCGCCATTTCTGGAATTGGGGAAGAATCCAACCATGCCGGTTCTGGCATTTTGTCGCAACCAGTTGACTTTCTGTGCGACAAACCTATACTGATAGTTAGGCGAAAAATTGAAGGAGATCAAAGCCGTGAGCAATTTGAATCCCATTCAGGAGACGCGCATCAATGTGCGCATTAAAGGTCCGATGGCCGCGCATGTGGAACAAAGCATCGGCCCGCAAGGCTTGTATGAAAACCAAAGCGAATATATCCGCGATTTGATCCGCCATGATATGGAAAATTCTGCCTTGAACGAAATGACCGAAGTTTTGCGAGAAAGCAACGCCGATATTCTTGCCGGCCGCGTTTTTAAATCGACCGGTAACTATTATGAGGATAAAAAGATATTTGCAGAGAAAGAAAAGAACGGCTGGGCTTGATCCTTGACTGACTATGGCCTGACGCGGCGCGTTTTTCAACAACTTCGCGATATCGAAGAGAGATCGGAACGAAACTTCGGCCATGCCCAAACCGAAAAATATATGGCCGACATCTATAAAGGGTTTGAGAACGCGGCGAATAATCCCCACCGCGATAAAAGCCGTTTCGATCGTTCCAACCCGTTTTTTTTGCAGCCAGCCGGCGCGAATCATTTTGCCATTTATTACCGCTTTGAGGATCATATTGTTATCGGCGCCGTCTTCGGCCAAGAAATGAATATTGAAAGACAAATATCCAGACTGAGAAGCCGCTTGGCTCATGAGATTGATGCGATGCGCGAAGAAATTAAAGCGAGAATGGCTGATAAAGAGGGTTTTGGCGCAACGCTCGAAAAAGGGGAATAGGAACATTCGGTTAAATACTATGGTTCTTCGCCTATTTCGCGCCTTCGTGGTTCAAAAAACGTTCGAATCACGAAAACACGATAATCCACGAACTTCACGAAGAACGGATTTTTTTCGTGGTTCAAAAAACGTTCTTCTTCCAACCTTTCCCGTTCGAACCACGAAGGCGCGAAATTTCACGAATTTCACGAAGAACGGCTTTTCAATTCACAATTCTTTTAATTTCCAGCTTCTTTCCTCCAAAGTTGAGAAGCTGGGCTATTTTCTTATTGCTGGCGCGCAAGTAAGAAAGGATTTCCATAAAATCAATGTCCTCTAATGCCGCTTTGGCTTTTATTTCAATCAAACAATCGCCAACATAGAAATCCACGCGCTTTTTGCCGACTTTTTTTCCTTTATAGATAATATCGATTTCCGCCTCACGGGTGAATTCGATGTTCCGTAGTTTCATTTCATAAAAAAGCGCCCGTTGATAAACTACTTCTAGAAATCCGGGACCAATTGCTTTGTGCACTTCCAAAGCAGCGGATATGATTTCTGGAGTGCCATCATTAAATTCATATTTGTTTTCAGCCATATGTTTTTAACCTCTGAACCACGAAGGCACGAAATTTCACGAATTGCGCGAAGAACAGCTTTTTTTTTACGTTTTCGTGATTTGAAAAATCGCTAATCAATTCTATTTCGTCTGAATCACGAAAGCACGAAATTTCACGAATTGCACGAAAAACGGCTTTTTTTTGTGCTTTTCGTTCCCTTCGCGCTTTCGTGGTTCAAAAATCGTTCTCCAATCCTCTTCCGTTCGAACCACGAAAGCCATGAATCGACACAAAACCCGCGAAGAACGGCTTTTTTTCGCGCTTTTCTTTTCCTTTCGCGCCTTCGTGGTTCAAAAATTCGCGCGCGCTGCGCTTCGTGCAGCAAAGAGTAAAAGACTAATAGTAAAAAGCGTAATTAAGACCGCGCAAAAACAATCCGGAAGCCGATGATGCTATCCCCAACATCGGGCCAGCTCCTGCTGCGGTTGGCAGAACGGCAGAGACGAGAGATGTCGTTCCAGCTGCCGCCCCGGACCACTCTATAATCGCCTTTATTTGCCCCGGTTGGATCATTTTGAGCATCTGAACTATAATCCCCAAACCGATCCAGGCACCACTCCCACACATTGCCGCTCATATCATACAATCCCCACGCATTCGGCTTCTTTAAGCCTACAGCATGCGTTTTTGAGTCTGCATTACCCGGATACCATGCATATTCAACGATTTGCGTATAACTGGTATCGTCTCCCCAATAAAACGACGTCGTCGTTCCCGCTCGGCAGGCGTATTCCCATTCCGCTTCCGTGGGCAAGCGGAACGTCCCTTGTCCCATTTGATTTAACTTCTGGATGAAGGTTTGGCAAACATCCCAAGATACTCGTTCCACCGGCAGATTGTTTCCTTTGAAATGCGAAGGATTGTTGCCCATCACCGCCTGCCACTGCTCCTGCGTTACTTCATATTTTCCCATATAGAATGGTTTAGTAATTGTTACTTGATGCTGCGGTCCTTCATTATCCATTCGGTCTTTTTCCATCTCCGGGCTGCCCATCATAAATGTTCCCGCCAGAATCAAAACCATCTCCAGCGGTTTTGCACATTTAGGAAAATTAGGCAAGGGAATTACGATGGATTTGGGCGGTTCTTGAATTTTCAGTTGTGTTGGAAATTCGATTTTTGGCCCCTGTTTTGGCTTCGGCGGGATGATTGCATCTTCTTCCCGATCCTCTTTTCTTCGCAACTCAACGTATAACAAGCACGTGCGGAAGCCGAGGTTATCGCTCCAGTAGCCGGGTCCGCTCCCGCTGCGATACGCAGAACGGCAGTACCAGGAGAGGCTATCCCAACAGCCGCCCCGGAACACCCTATAAACGCCGCTATTTGTACTATTAGGATCATATTGCGTCTCAGAATCATAACTCCCATACCAATCCTGGCACCACTCCCAAACATTTCCACACATATCATATAAATCATAAGAGTTTGGCTTCTTTAATCCCACCTCATTGGTTTTTCTGTCTGAATTACCATTATACCAAGCGTATTCTTCAATCAGCATTCCATCAGGATCATCCCCCCAATAAAACCGCGTCGCCGTTCCCGCCCGACATGCGTATTCCCATTCCGCCTCTGTCGGCAGCCGAAATGTCACTTTTCCCAGCTGGTTTAATTTCGTAATAAATTCTTGGCATTTATCCCATGATACCGATTCCACCGGAAGATTGTTTCTTTTGAAATGCGAAGGATTGCCGCCCATCACCGCCTGCCACTGCGCCTGTATTACTTCATATTTTCCCATATAGAATGGTTTTGTAATCGTCACTTGATGTTGAGGTCCTTCATCATCGTACCGGTCTTTTTCCCTCATTGGACTGCCCATCATAAACGTCCCCGCCGGGATTAAAACCATTTCCAACGGTTTTGCATCTTCAGGCAAATTAGGTAAAGGAATTACGATCGATTTGGGCGGTTCTTGAATTTTCATCTTTGTTTCCATCAGCTTTGTTCCTTCGGTTGGGTTGGGTAAAGAAATATCACGACATCGCCCAAAATTCCGCCCCCCGCCACGTTCAACACACCGCGGGCGATTTGCTTCAACCCGTAGAGGCCGATATGCTTCATCAATCCCATAATTTTTTCCGCTTCCGCCGGCGAGGAATAACGCCTTGATGCGCAAAGAGACATCGTCTTATACAGAAACGCCTACCGGAATAGGTTGTATCAATTTTTGGGGGAAAAATAAAGCCGATAAATCACACGGGGAGGTCCGCGCTCTCGAACGGGAGTTGACAAAATTTCATTATGAGCATATACTCATAACAGAAACGAGAAAAATTTAAGGATTCGGAAAATGGTTCGACCCAAACAATGCCGCTTGATCGCCCAGCATCCTAATGCCGTCTATTACAAGCCCCGAGGAGTTCCGGTTCGGGAATTGGAGGAGGAAATCCTATCCTTGGACGAACTCGAGGCGATGCGGCTTTGCGATTTGGAAGGATTGTACCACGAAGCGGCCGCCGAACGCATGGGAATATCCCGCGCTACGTTCGGCCGCATTGTCGAGGCGGCGCGCCGCAAGGTGACGTCCGCGTTAATTCACGGTAAGGCATTATGTATAGAAGGAGGTATCGTTAAAATGACGAACCAACGAAAATTTCAATGCGCCGATTGCTCCCACGAATGGGATGCCGCTTTCGGAACGGGCAGACCGGACGTTTGTCCTAAATGCGGCAGCGCCAATTTGCATCGCATGGCGGACGAGGACTCGTCCGGCCCGGCAGGCGGCGCCGGGATGGGAAGGGGCAGGGGACAAGGGGGCGGACAAGGACAGGGCCGGGGACAAGGCCGGGGGCAAGGACAAGGCCGTGGACGAGGCTGCGGACGCCAAGGCGGAAGAGGGCAAGGCCCAAAGACGCAGCCATCGGCGCCAACGACGGAATCATGAACGATCAAGGGGGCGCGCAATCGCACGCCTCCAACTCTTCAAAGAACAATGTCATGCGAAGCGCAGGTTGGAAATTCGGAAAGGAAAATAAAAAATGAGATTCGCCGTTGCTTCCGACGATGGAAAGATCATCGCCGCCCATACCGGCCGCTGCCGGAGTTTCGTCGTATTCGATGTTGTAGAGGATGCCGTAAAGCGGGTTGAGGTTCGGCAGAATATCCATACGGCTCATGCGTTGGGATTGTGCGCCGATGGCGCCGAACGCAGCCATGATTCCCACAGCCACAGCCATGACGGCCTTTTAAGAGCGCTGGAGGATTGCCAGGCATTGATTAGCCGGGGAATGGGCAGGCGGTTGGTTATCGACTTGTTGTCGCGCAACATCGCGCCGGTATTCTGCAAAGAGGACGCCGTGGAAGAAGCGGCAAGCCTTTACGCAAAAGGGAAATTGCTATTAAGCCATACGAACTCGTGTTCGCATCTGTGAAGTAGGAGGCTTTTTATGAAGCGAGAGAAGGCTATGCAGCTTTTCCATGGCGTTGAAAAATACAACTGCGCCCAAGCGATTTTGATCGCTTTTCGGGAAGAATACGGCGTGGCGCAGGAACAGATCGACGCCTCCGCCGCCTTGGGCCGCGGAAAAGCGGACGAAGGACGCTGCGGCGCCTTGCATGCAGGGCGGGCGCTGCTGGACGATGCGTCAAGCGCGCAAAATCTGGAAAACCAATTCGCGGCGGCGGCCGGGTCGGCGAAATGCCGCGAAATCCGAAAACTCAAACGAATATCCTGCATGGAATGCGTTGGCGTCGCCGCCGACCTGATCGAAAAAATCCGCAAGTGATATGAAATGACTTTGGCGGGGTGGCAAAGGCAAGACGAAGTCTGCCTTTGATTGATTCCTCAAGGGCAGGCTGACGCCTTGCCCTTGCCACCCCCGGTTCTAGGCGGCTCGGCAAGAGCCTCGCCCTCCCCTCAATGATGCCGGTTTCACTTCAAATCTAATGGCAAACCGTATAATTTTGACGGAAGGGCGACAAGGGCAATATCTTTTTGCCATTGATTTTCATGGCTTATGAGAAATATACGAAATGAATCGCGTACCAATGAGGGAAAAAATACTCGCCGCATCGTTTGCCTTATTAGTGCTCGCGGCGCTTCTCGGCGTTGCGACGTGCGTTACGTTTTCCCCGCGCCATCTTGCTTTCGAAGAGCAAATAAAGGCGTTCGTCCGGGAAAGCAAGCCGGGGTCCGAAATGCAGATATTCAACGGACATGATTTATCGGGATGGGCCGTTCATGGCTTGGGAAGTTGGACGGTGGCGGACGGCGTCCTCACCGTGCGGCGCGGATTGGGCTATCTGGCGACGCGCTGCGAGGATTTTGGGGATTTCGTTTTGACGCTCGATATTCGCGTAAGCAAAAACGGCAACAGCGGCGTCTTCTTTCATTCGCCCCATGCGCGCAGCCTATGGCCCTGGCCTAAAGGATTCGAATCCCAGGTCGATAATCACGATCCCAAAAATCCCACCGGCAGTTTATACAACCACGTCCGCGCACGGAGTCTTCTTTCTCGCGACGATGAATGGTTCGAAATGAAAATTGCCGCCATCGGAGAAAGTATTTCTCTTGCCATTAGCGGCGAGACCGTCGTAGAGGCGACTTTTCCCGCTCCTATGAAAAGTTTTATCGCCCTCCAAGCTCACGATCCCTTCAGCCGCGTCGATTTCAAAAACATCCGCCTCCGCATTCCCGATGAAACCACACGGGAATAATGCGTAATCAATCGAATGGCTCAAGGGCAGAAAAAACCTAGCCCAAGCCCCCCCCATTCTAACCTTGATGGCGGGCTACGCTTCGCTTTGAGCCTACCCTGCTTTTTAACAAGGGCAAGATTTTTTCGACATTGAATGATATATTCGCCGGAGTCCAAGTTATTAAAGGATGACGGATATGAAATTCATTCTTCCCATATTCACGTTGTTTCTTTACCCCCTTTCTGCACCCGCGCAGACTCCCGGCTGGGGCGCTCCTAACGGCTGCGGCGCGCCTTTGCGCTGGGGCGGCGAGATTGGCCCTTGGTGGGGCGGATATAATCCTGGCGGAACGGCGGCGGATTTCGATGGCGATGGCGATATGGACATAGTGATCTTCTATTCCATTGGCGGCGGCGCTCAGAACGTCTTCGCGGGCGTCTATCTTTATGAAAATATCGGCAACCAGGAAAAAGCTCTCTTCTCCATACCTCGAAAACTGCCTTTGACGAAAGCCCCTTTGGCCTACGATTGGAACAACGACGGCCGCCCCGATCTCATCGAGTCGGGACAATGGCGCAAAAACCTGGGCGGCTTCCAATTCGCCGATGGGGAAAAGATTCCCCGCTTCCCCGATTCCGTCCGAGCTATTGCCGATGTCAACAGCGACGGCGTTCCCGATCTTCTCCTATCCGCCGATCTTGCGCCCGACGCCGTCTGGCCTTCGTCCGCCGTTTGGAAGAAGGACGAGCCGCCTTACACGCTGGATGGCATTTGGAAGGGTGGAGCCATGCGAAAATCGCTGCGTCTTCTTCTTGGCCAACGCCAACGCCGATCGATTGTCTGGAAAGATAAAGGTTATTTGCTCGCAGACGGCGTTCCTCTCGAAGTTTACGGCGGCCCCGATCCCACCTTCGCCGATTGGGATCGTGACGGCGATCTCGATCTCATCGTAGGCAGCCAAACCCAATTGACCTATTACGAAAATACTGGAACTAAATCCTCGCCCCGCTTCCGGCGCGGCCAGCGCGTCCTTGCCGGAGACGCCTACGATCTGCCCGGCATCTTCATCCATCCATTGGCGGTCTTATGGAATGCGGACGCTTTGCCCGATCTGCTCATCTTTCAGGAAAGCGGCGAAACGACATGGCTGCGCTGTTTGGGTCACGACGAAAATTCCGTCCCCCGCTTCGCCGCTGAAGAAACTTTAACTTGCCGCGAACCGATGCTCGACGCGGGCTGTCTTGCCGTGCTATCCGTCATCGACTGGGACCGAGACGGCGATCTGGATATCGTCAGCGGCAATTCTTACGGCGAGGTTTTGCTCTTCACGAATAGCGGTGACGATAAAAACCGCCGCTTCGATTCCAAAACGCCATTAACCGCTGAGGGCGTCCCTATCGTCGTCAAAGGCGGCGCCAACGGCTCCATCCAAGGTCCCGGCGAAGCCCATTTCGGCTATACCTGTCCCGTCGCCAGCGACTGGGACGGCGACAGCTGGCCCGATCTGATTCTCGCCGACATCTGGGGATTATGTTCCTACTTCGAACGCATTCCCGGCGGCGAACTCAAACCCCCCCGATCCTTTCGCGTTGCCAATGGACCGGCGAGGTCTTATAAGCCGCGCTGGGTATGGTGGAAGGACGACGGACGCCTCGTTACGCAATGGCGTTGCCAGCCCGCCGCCGTTGATTGGAACCGGGACGGGCGGCTTGACCTCATCACGCTCGACGCCGAAGGCTGCCTTGCCCTCTACCCCGGAACAGGCCAGCCCTCGAACGCCCTCGTCGAGGCTCCCCAGCGCGTATTTCTTTTGGAAAACGATGCGCCAATCCGCATCACTAACGGCGTAGGGGGCCGGTCGGGACGCGCCCGCATCATCGTCGCCGATTGGGATGGTGACGGCGACCGCGATATTATTCGCGGCTGCACACAGGCGGGCGATCACGAAGACCCCCATTACCGCGACTACGAGCGCGTCGCCGTCTGGTACGAAAATACGGGCGATGACCGCCGCTTCCGTTTTCGCCGAAGCCTGCTCCAGCATGGAGAAAACGTCTCCTTCTGCGGCCATGCGACATCGCCCGCCATTGTCGATTGGGACGGCGATGGACGCCTCGATCTTCTTCTCGGCGCCGAAGACGGCCTCGTCTATTTCTTCTCCCGCGAGTATTTGGAAAAAGGGCCGTCGGAATGATGAATGATGAATGATGAATGATGAAAAGAAGGGGGGATTGCGCTTTGATCCCACCCTTAACGATTTGGAAAAGGGGTATTGAGTTCAAAAGACTTAAGCCATCATGATTCCGATAGTATGCGTATATCGTCCAGACATTTCCAATAGTGCGCCAACGCCAGACGCCCCTTTTTGGTTATTCGGTATGTTGTATGCGTAGTTTTTTCGACGATCTTTTTTTTGATTTGAACATAGCCAGCTTCTTGCAGCCGCGCGATATGCACGGAAAGATTGCCTTGCGTAAGTTCCAGCGCCAGACGCAAGGAAACGAAGTCCGCCCATTCCACGCCGGAAAGGAGACATATGATCTTCAACCGGGCGGGTTCATGGATCAGGCGATCGATGTCGTTCGTCAAGTCATTTTTCATGGAAAGAGATTGGAAAAAAGAACGGTTCCGGATTGGTTATACTTTGATGCCGAAATTCGCCAATTCCCGTTTCCCGGCTGGGGTAGCGTAGTATTTGGAACTTCGTCCAGAACCTTCGCGAATCAGCCAACCCTGCTTGACGCAATAATCCAGAAATCCGCCTCCGACGGCGAAGGGATTGATTGCCTTCTCTGTCCCTTCTTTTCTGTTTTCTTCATGCTCCGGATGCTGCTCGCGCCATTGGCGTTGTTCCGCTTCACTGACGCCCAGCCGCTCCCGAAGTTGTTCCTGTTCTTCCGCCGTCAATTCGCCTTGGGGATGTTCCTTATGCCATTTCTCATGTTCTGCTTCCGTCAGGTTCATGCCCAGCCGTTCCATGAGTTGATCGTGTTCTTCCGGCGTCAATTCGCCTTGGGGATGGTCTTTATGCCATTTCTCATGTTCTTCTTCCGTCAGATTCATGCCGAAATGTTTAATGGTTTTCTTTTTGTTCGCCATGACTCGCCTCCCTTATTTCGTTTTCCATGGAGGATAAAGGAAACTCAAACGGAATATAGTCTATGTCATAAACCGGTTTATGTCAATAATTACTATGGAATAAATTCATCGCCGCAGAGATCGAAGGCCCAAAAGTGGTTAAATTTATGGGAGGAAGAATAAAACATTGCCTTGCCGATTTCCAAGGAGCATGGTTTATCTTCGCGCCGTACTATTGTATGATGATTTACATTTATTCAGCGAGAAAGGATTCGATCATGAAGAAGTTGGGAACGCAACGAATAGTTCTGTTTGTTTTGATGACGCTAACTGCGGGACTGGCGATGACAGCCGCCGCCGAACCGCTAATCCTCACAGCGGTTGCGCAAGAGGATCGCATTCAGATTTTCGCCGATGGAATACTATTCACGGAATACCGCTTCCGTCCCGAACAAAAATATCCCTATTTCTATCCCGTCAACGGTCCCGCTTCCAGCGAGAGCGTTACGACGGAAACCTCGGAGCCGTACCCCCATCATCACTCCCTCTTCTTCGGCTGCGACCGCGTCAACGGCGGCAATTATTGGCAGGACGTCAACGAACGGGGCCAGATCGTTTCCGAAACCGTCAAATGCCAGCAGGCCAAGGGAGATAAAATCGTCATTACGAATCAATGCCTTTGGAAACGTTCCGGCGCCGAGCCGCCTTTTCGCGACGAACGAACCATCACCATAACCGCTCCATCCGAATCTCTGCGCATCATCGATTTCGACGTTGAGGTTACCGCCCTTATGGACGCGCATATCGAAAAGACCAACCACTCCCTCTTTTCCGCCCGCATGGTTCCCGAACTCGCAGTAACTGGCGGAGGAACACTCGTCAACGCCAACGGCGATAAGAGCGAGAAAGGAACCTTTGGCGTCAAGGCGCCGTGGTGCGATTATTTCGGAACCCGCAACGGCGTCACGGAAGGCCTAGCCATCTTCGATCATCCTGCTAATCCCTGGCATCCCAGCAAATGGTTCACGCGCGATTACGGCTTTTTCTCCCCCACGGAAATGAACTGGCTGGAGGATGGATCCGTAGACTTATTCAAAGACGAAATCAACCGCCTGCGCTACCGCGTCGTTGTTCACGAGGGCGATGTAGAAAAAGCGGAAATCGCTAAACTCTATCAAAATTGGATTCAAGAATAGCTAATGCGATCAAAGTAAGGTGGATTCAAAGCGAAGCGCAACCCGCCCATCTCATAAAAACATGGAACCGCACATTCCTATCGACATGGATAAGATCAAAGCCTTTTGCGAAAAATGGAAGGTGGAAGAATTCTCGCTGTTCGGCTCCGTGCTGCGCGACGATTTCAGCCCGGACAGCGATGTGGATGTATTAGTTAAAATCTCCGATTATTCCGGAATTGGACTTTACGAATGGATGGATATGATCGAGGAAATGGAAGCGATCTTTGGCCGGAAGGTCGATTTGGTGGAAGCCGCCGCGTTGCGCAATCCGTACCGCCGCCGCGAAATCATCCGTACTAAGCAGGTGATTTATGCGCGATAAAAAGGAAGACATTTCATACGTCTGGGATATGTTGGAAGCGGCGAAATGGATTACGAAATTTCTACAAGGGAAATCTTTTTACCATTTCGAAAACGATGAGCTGCTTCGCAGCGGCGTAGAACGCAAGATAGAGATTATTGGAGAAGCGGCGAGAAATATTTCCAAAGAATTTCAAATCCATCATCCAGAGATCATTTGGACAAAAATCATCGGCTTGCGTCATCTTTTGGCGCATGAATACGGCGAAATCAAATACGAACTCTTATGGAATATTGCTTTCCTTAATGTTCCGCAATTAATTTCATTATTGGAGGCAATTCATACAAAAGAACCGCCGGAAGAAAATTCATGAAATTTGTTTTCTTATCGGCATGAAAGAAAATAAATTTTTCTCTTATAAAATGAAAACGGAGAAATAATATGCAATCGTATAAAACATTATTCAGCCTCATTGGCGCTATTGCGATTCTATCTTTATCTTCTCAAGCCGACGATCGAGCCGATTACATTCGCTCCCATTACGCCAAGTTCGAATACCAAATTCCCATGCGCGACGGCGTCAAACTCTTTACGGCGGTTTATACGCCTAACGACCGTTCGCAAAAATATCCCATCCTGATTTGCCGCACTCCCTACAGTGTAAACTCTTATGGGGCGGACAAATACATGAGCGCGATCAGCCCGCATCAGGAGTTCGAGAAGGAAGGCTTCATTTTCGTTTATCAGGACGTGCGCGGCAAATTCATGTCCGAAGGCGAATACGTCGAAATGCGTCCTCATGTTTCCGACAAGAAAACCAACCAAGACGTGGACGAAAGTTCCGATGCCTACGACTCCATCGAATGGTTATTGAATCATATCGAAAACCATAACGGCAAGGCGGGAATTGTGGGCATATCCTATCCCGGCTTCTATGCCTCTTGCGGCGCCATCGATTCCCATCCCGCATTGAAGGCCGTATCGCCCCAAGCGCCCATCGCCGATTGGTTTTGGGACGATTTTCACTTGCATGGCGCTTTTTCACTTTTTCCTACGTTTAATTTTTTCCGCGCGACGGGAGTCAAACGCGAAAAACTTGGCGCCGATTGGCCCAAGCCGGTATATGATCTCAACGTCACGGATTACTATCAATTCTTTCTCGATCTCGGACCGCTGAAAAACGTCAACAAAAATTATTTCCACGGCGAAATCGACTTTTGGAACCAAGCCGAGAAGCATCCCAACTACGACGAATTTTGGCAATCCCGCAATCTTCTTCCTCATCTTAAGAACATCAAAACGGCGGTGATGGTGGTGGGCGGCTGGTTCGATACGGAAGATTTGTACGGCCCGCTTAATACCTATCGCTCCATCGAAGAAAAGAATCAGGGAATTTTTAACGTCTTGGTGATGGGGCCGTGGTCGCACGGCGGCTGGAGCAGAATGGACGGCCAATCTCTAAGCGACGCCGATTTTGGATTCAAAACGGCCAATTATTACCAGGAAAACGTTGACCTGACTTTCTTCAAGCATTTTCTCAAGGATGACAAAAGCGATCTCCAACTTCCCGAAGCGCTGATGTTTGAGACCGGCGCCAACCGTTGGCGGCGCTTCGACGCCTGGCCGCCGAAAAAGACGGAGACGAAATCGCTTTATCTGCAAGAAGGCGGCGCGCTCTCTTTCGAAACTCCCAAACAGTCGAAAGAGACATGCGATTCCTATATCAGCGATCCCAACAAGCCCGTTCCTTATTCCATGAAGATATCCTTCTCAAATCCCGCACCGCGTGGAGCGCAGGAATTTTACGCTGAAGATCAGCGCTTCGCCGCCCGCCGTCCCGACGTTCTGGTTTATCAAACGCCGCCGCTCGAACAGGATTTAACCATCGCGGGACCGATTGGGGCGCGCCTTTTCGTCTCTACGTCGGGAACCGATTCCGATTGGATTATAAAGCTGATCGACGTCCATCCCTTAGACGCCGCCGATCTCGCTGGAGCGCAACTCCTGGTTCGCGCCCAACCTTTCCGGGGACGTTTTCGCGACAGTTATGAATTTCCCAAACCCTTCAAGCCCGGAGAAATAACGAAAATCTCCTTCGAAATGACGGATGTTTGTCATACGTTCCAACGCGGCCATCGCATGATGATCCAAATCCAAAGTTCCTGGTTCCCCTTCATCGACCGCAACCCGCAAAAGTACGTTCCCAACATCTTTCAAGCCGATGAAAGCGACTTCGTCGCCGTCACTAACAAAATTTACCATTCGAAAGCGCATCCGACGCATTTGGAGATTAAAATACTTCAACAATAAACATTTCAAATCATTCGAATGGCAATCGCCTAGGCGATGCGCCCAGCGGATGGAAGGCGTATGTGGGGAATCGAAGATAAAATAAAATTGGCCGATCGGCTATACCAAGGTATACTGATTTTAGGTTCTATTGCAGGATAGAAGCAAATTGCGATTAATTTATGCCAAGAGAAATCATTAAATAATTAAAGGAGGCCGCCATGACGTCCAAGATTGAATTTAATGATATACCTCTGTTGAGCGATTTAACCGCCATGCAAAAATCCAATTTACTGGAAAAATCATTGACGTTCTCGCGCGCGAAGGATGAAACGATTTTCAAGGAAGGAGACGATTCGACGGATATCTATTTCGTCTTGGATGGAAAAGTATTTCTACAGACCTCCACCCTGCAAGACAAACCTGTAGTAACGGATATCCTGCGCCCCGGCGACCTGCTGGGATGGTCGGGATTCTTCGAAGGAGCCAAGATGACGGCCACTGCCATTTGTAGTTCGGATGTGCGGTTGGCGAAGATCTCCCGCAATGATTTTATGGCCGAGTTGCTCAAGCACTCGGATACCGGCATCCTAGTCATGATAAAAGTAGCGGAAACCATTTCCCGGCGTTTGCGAGAAACGCGATCGAGGCTGGCGCTGCATTTGAGTGGATCCGACGTGAAGCAAGAATCCGACGTAAAACAGGAATAAGCCTAGCCCCCATAACAGCGGGATCCAAGCGAAGCACTGTCAAGGACCATCAAGAACAATCTTTGACAGCGTTGTCGTCATTCCGCCGCCGTAACGAAAAATTTCACGTACACCAGCATCGCCGGGGCCGCCCATAGCAGCGAATCCATCATGTCCAAAAAGCCGCCGTGTCCTGTGATCGAGCGGCCCGAATCCTTCACCCCCGCGTCGCGCTTGATCGCCGATTCGCATAAATCTCCGATTTGTGCGATGACCGACATCATAACCGCTACTATTAATATTTCCATATAGCGATGCGGCCCCGAAAGCCACAACGTCTGCCCGTATTTCGCGCTTTGATAGGCGGCGATGCCCAGAATTGCGGCGGCGGCGAAGACCGTGCCGCATATCGAACCTTCCCAGGTTTTCTTGGGACTGATCACCGGAGCCAAAGGATGCCGTCCCAACCACGTCCCGCCGTAGAACGCCCCTATGTCGGTCAAACAAGTCACGGCCAGCAGGAAAAAAAGGTAATTCGGCCCATTCTCGATTCCGCGCAGATAGACGAGACACGCCAATGGCGCCAGGACGTAAATCATCGTCAGCCCGTGGGCGGCGAACTCGTTGCGCGAGCCTTTGACCGTGTGGGAAAGAGTAATGAGACAACTGCCCCAAAAGAAGAAAAATACTGCGGCCAGTCTTAAAGCAGCAATCAAGGAAGTAGAAAAGTCATGATAAACGCAAACTACGAAGAACAAGGCGCCGCAGAGGTTTTGCCACCACATTGACTCGCGCCGCTGCTTCGCTTCCAATAATATATATAACTCCTCGCGGGCATAGACGAATGCGAAAGCCGCCGCCGCCGCCGTCACCCAATCCCCATGCCGCCAAAAAATCCCCAAGAGAAAAATTGGCAAAAACGCCAATCCTGTAAGAATGCGCCGTAGGTGCATAATCTTCGGTTTCCATTCTACGGGATAAGGAATTCGAAATTCGTAGGAAAGGTACTAGGCTTAAATCGCGCCGTCAATATCTACGCCGCCGAACCGGCGATGCCGTCCTTGGAAATCGCGCAAGGCTTCGAATAGATGCAGCTGGCGGAAATCCGGCCATAACGTGGGAGTGATCCAGATTTCAGAATAAGCGATCTGCCACAGTAAAAAGTTGGAGACTCTCATTTCGCCGCTGGTGCGGATCAACAAATCGGGATCCGGCATTCCCACCGTTCCTAAAAAGCCGCCGAACATCTCTTGCGAGATTTCGTCCGGCTGGATTTGCCGATCCCGTACGCCCTGCGCGATTTTTTTGGCGGCGTCGACGATTTCCTGTCTGCCGCCGTAAGAAAGCGCCAGCGAGAGTTGCATTTTCGTTCCACCGGCGGTGGCCAGCCGCGTCCGTTCCAACGCCTTTTGCACCGGCGAAGAGAGTTCATGGATGCGTCCGATCGCCTCCAGGCGAATCTCTCGTTCCCGCATCTCCTCGATTTCCCGTTTCAGGAAATTACACAATAAAATCATCAAGGAATTGATCTCGCCGCGCGGGCGCTTCCAATTCTCGGAGGAGAAGGCGTAGAGCGTCAGATAGGGGATTCCCAACTCACGGCTAACGCGTACAATCTCCCGCACCGATTGAATTCCCGCCCGATGCCCTTCGATGCGCGGCTTCTTTTTCGAACGCGCCCACCGCCCGTTGCCATCCATGATAATGGCTACATGCCGAGGCAGACGGCTCAAATCCAATCCCGCCTCTTTCGCTTCCCGCTGACGCTCCGAAAGCGTTTCGATATCTATCGCGTTGGACAATACTTTGCTCCTTGAAAATTTTCTCTTCTCCTACCGAGTTCCAATCCTAATAGACTTCGTCGTGCGCGCCAATCTCAAGCAAGAGAATATCGTCTTCTTGTCGATCCGTTCTCTTGATGAAATCAAAAACGATGCGAATGTCCATGCCAGCGCTGCACGCCCATGAACCAGTTAATTTTCCTTTGAGCTTATGAGTCGCTAGGGGTGAAGCAAAAGGATTTTCCTGCAAAAGCCGTAATGTTTCTTCAATATCATTTTCAAAAGCCGGGTGTTTTCGGAGAACGCGTCTCAAAGCCCTGATAAAAGTTTTCCCCCAGACTAGCGTTCTCATTCCTTGATTTCTTTCATTAGGTCGTTCGCGTTTCCTCGGCGGATTTCTCCCCTTGCGAATTCCGCCCTCGCTTCTTTGATATTCTCTGATAATATTTCCCGCTTGAAATCTATGCGTCGCCGTCGAATAATGTCAATAAGGTCGTCTTGCTGATGCTCAGGCAACGATTCGACGATATCCAAAACTTCCTGAAAACTCGCATTCCATTTGTTGTTCATCGACAGACTCCTTCATAAAGGTTAACCGCTAGTAATAAAATCGTACCTTTTTACGAGATAGGCGCGCTATCCAGATAAAGCGTATCGGGGCAAAAGTCTTAACCGTAAAACTAGAGCAATTCAGGTTTGGATTGATACCAAACCATTGAGGATTTGCCCCCTCACCCTAGCCCCTCCCAAAAGGCGAGGGAACAATTTCCAATGAAATGGACCACTAGTCTTACGATTCCAGAGAATCGAGCCATCTTATTCCTGAGCAGCTTCGAACAAAGCGGCTTGCAGCAATTCCTCGCTCACGCCGCGTTTCTTTAAATTCTCGATCAGCGAATGGACGGCGTCGTCTCCCAAACGCTCCAAATCTTCCCGCAATCCTTGCCCCACATAGGCCCTTATCAAGGGTTGATACCCGGAAAAACCCAGAAGCGGGGCGGCGCGTTTGAGATCCTCGATTACATCGATCGGAAAACGAATCGAGACGGTCGTCATGGGACGGTTTTTATCCAAGCGTTTTCGCAATTTATCCATTTTCATAGTCTAAACGCTCCTGGCGCGTCGCTTCTCTCGACGATATGATTCGGATTTTGTTTTCCTCGGTTTCGATATGAACTACAAACAAAAGATTCCAATTTCGATCCATTCCAATAATAGCATCACGCTCTTCATCGTTTTTGCTGGCATCTACGACCTTCAAAAAAGGATTGAAGAACGCTTCCGCCGAGTGTTCAAAGATAATCCCGTGCTTGCGGGCATTTTGCCGCGTTTTGGTCTCATTCCACACAAAGGTTATGCCGCGCAATTGATAATAGATGTCCATAGAAATAGTAGTAAAACGTATATACGTTGTCAATACATATCGATAGAATGTAACTATCTATAATCCTGATGGGTAAAAAAACGCAGCTATCTTGGTTTTCTGGCTAACTCTCATTTCTCAATTTAGTAATGATACCGCGCTTGCAGAAAGTGAATTTGTTCTTCTTTGACGAAGTAGACGATCCGATGCTCTTGCGTCAATCGCCGGGACCAGGTTCCGGAAAGAAGATATTTCAAATGTTCCGGTTTGCCGATTCCAGCGAAAGGATCGCGCAATACTTCTTCCACGATATCGAGAACGCGAAGGGCTGTCTTGCGATCCGTCTTCACCCAATAGCGCAAATCTTCCAAAAATTCGGGATGGAAAACAGCGCACCGAGGGATTCCAGTTGGTTTCGGCGCGGCTTTCTTTTTACTCAAGAGACAACTCGTTGCGTAAGTCCTCTACCGATGACGGCTTAATCTCCTCCGTTTGCGCCCGAACCAAGGCGCTCAGGAGCCGCTTGGCGTTTTTGGGAGAACGCATTAAATAGGCTGTCTCCATTAAACTCGCCAATTCATCCGCCGATACCAGCGCCACATCCTCAGCGCCCCGCCGCCGGATAATCACCGGCTCGCGTGACGAAGCGGCTTCATCGCAAAGCTGCGCAAAAATCGCCCGCGCTTTCGTGTAAGTTGTTACCGTTGGCATCTTTTTTCGTCCTATTTTATAAACGTATATTTTTCCATATATTTTTTATATGCTCGATCCATGCTCCATGAGGCGCGTCAAGCGATTCTCTGCATCGCGTTGACGAAATCGCGGCCGGACATGGCGTTAGGCAAGGGTTTATCTTCTTGCTTATAGACTTTAATTGTTTCATCGACAAGTTCGCAAAGCTCGGCGAAGACGCTCTTTGCGTCCGAGCCATGACAACCGCCATAGAACAGTTCCGGACAGCTGCCGATGAAACAGCGATCCTCGTCGGACCACTCTACGATTTTTACGTACTTATCGCCTTGGTTCATATCTTGGACTCCTGAATGGCGAGCCGAACGCATATCGATCAAGTTTACGTACGCCGTATGGCGTTCGATTGAAACGGAGAAATCCACCCTATGCGACGGGCGCACTATCTAGATAGAGCGTATCGGGGCAAAAGTCTTGACCGTTTTGCCATTGAACGCTGCCCAAAAACGGTTTGACGGAATTGAATGCTCGCAAGTCTTTCAATTCCCGAAAAATACCTTTTCCCAAGTAAGGCTTAACGTCAAAGTATCTTACTTCATCGTTCGTGAAGACAAGAGTAAGCGTAAAATCGGGATTCGGCTTGACGGCCTTGACTCTAGGATTCATGACGCGCCTTTCTTATTTGAGTGGATCAATTTTGAAAACGGTCTCGCCCGCGCTGGCAAGTTTCCAATCCGCCATGAGTTCGTCTTGATGGATTTCGATCCATGCTTGAACTAATTTTAATTTATTGGACCGAAGAGAACCTTCCAAGACGTCGCCATCCGGAAGAGAGATCACCGCTTCTTGGTCTTGGTACTGGATGTGAATGTGCGGCAGATGATGCTGGCGATTATCGAAAAAATACATGGAAACAATTATTCCGTAGAACATTGAGATTATAGCCATGCTCGATTCTCCGCAATATTTTTTAGATAATCTCCCCGAAACGATCCATTCCGTCCTAGAATTTTCCCATGCCGCCTATACCCATTAAGGCTTGCTCAATCAACAACCGTTTCAAAGGCGACGCGCAATGATCTTGACGGCGTTCTATCGAAGTTTAATTTCTCAAATCCAATCGCTTCGCCTTGCTCGTTTTTCATCAAGAGAATCTCTTCACCAGTCTCTGCGACTTCATATTCGTCTTCAGGATTGCCAAACCAAACAGTCAATGTATTTCCTTGACGATCGTAGTAAACTTTTACTAAGGCCATATTCGATCACCTGCTTGAATATCGCACAGGAAGTCGTAATCCAATCTCTTAGACATACGCAACGCTTTCCATAATGCTTTTGGCGATTCGCTCTACTCTTATCCCCTGAATGCCTGCGGGAGTCAGGACATCGACGCTTTTCCCCAAAAGATTCTCAAGATATTCGGCGAACTCGACAAAACGAAAACCTATCGGACGATCGAATACTACGATAATATCCACATCGCTCGCCGCAGAGGATATATCCTTGGCGTAAGAACCAAAAATACCAATCCGTTTTACTCCATATTCTGAAGTAAGATAAGGAGATTTCTCCTTTAGAATCTTGATGATGTCATCTCTCGTCAACATCGCCGACTCCTTGAGTCTTCGTTGTGCATTCATTCGCTGAAGCCGCCAGCCGGGATTCTTCTTTTCTCCGTCTTCTCGTTTCAACGGCTTTCCTGGCTGTTGCGCAACGTTTCCTCTTTAGCGCCGCCTTCTTTCCCGCATCTTTCATTCTTTTCGACCATTTCACGATTTTGGGCCGGTCTCTCATCTCGATAATCGTCTCTGTGGAGATAAGATCGAGATCGTGCATCTTGTGGCAGTTCGGACAGAGAATCGCGAGATTCGCGGGATCGTTGTTGGTTCGATTCCCATCTAAATGGGCGACTTCCAAGACGGCGGGAACGCCGAATCCGCAATGCGCACAGACGGGATCGTATGCTTCAAAAGCGATCTTGCGATAATTGATTTTTATTCCCATCTGCTCTCCGCTCGCCAACCTGCGTTATACTCTTATATCATGAAGAATACCAGCGACGCCCAATTCGATCAATATAATTACGAATTACTTCCTTTTTGCGCCATTATCGGCCCTACGGCTTCGGGCAAGACCGAACTCGCTCTTGCTCTCGCCGAGGAGACCGGCGCGGATATTCTTTGCGTCGACGCCATCCAGGTCTACCGCCGCCTCGATGTCGGATCGGCTAAACCCACGTCCCAGGAACGTTCCCGCATCCGCCATTTCGGTTTAGACCTCGCCTCGCCCTTGGAAAATTTCAGCGCCTCCCGTTTCGCTCAATACGCCGAGCCGATTCTTCAACTCGCCTTGAAAGAGAAGCGGCGGCTGATTCTTTGCGGCGGAACGGGATTGTATTATCGCGCGCTTTTGGAGGGCTTCTTCGAAGCTCCCGATCCCGATCCCGATCTGCGCGGTTCTCTCCAACGCCGCCTGCAAGCCGAAGGCCTTCCCGCCCTCTACGCCGAACTGCGACGCCTCGATCCCGCCGCCGCCGCTTCCATCCACCCCCGCGACGCCCGCCGCGCCCTGCGCGCCTTGGAAATCATACGCCAAACCGGCCAAACCGTCTCCCGCTTGCGCCAAGGCCAACAGATTAAACCTTGGCTTGCCCTCACCCGCTTCCTCGGCGTTCTCCGCGAACGGGACGAACTCGCTCGCCGCATCGAAAAACGCACACAATGGATGTACCATAACGGGCTTATCGAAGAAACGTTATTCTTGATGGAACTCGGTTGTTCCCCGCGGCTCACCGTCATGCAAGCTTTGGGGTATAAGGAGTGTTATCAATACCTAAAAGGGAAAATATCGTTGCCGGAAGCGATGGTTTCGACGGCTTCCGGCACTCGCCGTTATTCCAAAAGACAGATGACCTGGTTTCGCCGCCAATGCCCTTCTCAATGGATTTCTTGGGAAAATCGAAAAGATTTGCAGGAAATTGTACGTCAATCCTTGCAAATTTGGTTAAATAGTGATAACTATAGAGGATAAGTATAAGGGTCGAAATCTGTCTTTTAATGAGATGCCCTAAAATGGAAAGGGGATTCTAATGGCCGCCAAGAGTGTGATGAATATTCAGGACAGTTTTCTCAATCAAGCCCGGCGAGAGAGGATTTCTCTCGATGTTCATCTCGTTGACGGTTCCGATCTGCACGGGAAAATTTCCGCTTTCGATAACTTCACCATCATTCTCCTCAACGACGAACGCGAGGAGCAGTATCTCATCTATAAGCACGCCGTCGCCACCATCATGCCCGGAGCCAAAACCCGCGTGCGCTGGAATCAAATGGGCGAAGGCGAAGTCCCAACCAAACCGCCTAGCCGGCCCCGTGATCGCGAACGCTAAAATTACGCCCTATTCGACCGTCTCAACGCAAAGGCCCAAAAGCGAATGCTTTTGGGCCTTTGCCGATGTATTGGCAAAAAAAAGCGATGGAAATCTATTACTATCTAATTGAATTAAATATACTTACAACGTTTCGAACATTATCCCCGCTTTTTTTTGTTTTATCCGTCTGTTTTTAATCGATTTCATTGCCATAAATGCGAAAAGATAATAAGATACGATCCTCCTGTTCGGATATGTTTTTTCCCCTAAAAGAATATAATGATTATCCATTGAGGGATATCAATAATTTGGGGAATCCGATTTGTTTTGGAATTACGAAAAAACTAGCCAAGTTTTTCATCGTGAGTAATTTATCTCTCTAGGGGATGATAAAATGAATGAATCGCAACCTGCCGAGGAAATGATTTTATCATTTATTGGTCTAGCAAACGAGCCGCATGTCCCAGCCAACATTTTGGTCCAAACCTTGGGGAATATGCAGCGCGTTATTCATCTCCTCGCCATAGAGCACGAAAAAAAACCTACGCGGGACCGCGATAAAATCTCTGGAGACATAGAACGCAAATATTCGATTCTTTGTTCTCCTCCCGAAAAGGGAAGCGTCGCCATTCCCATAAGAATCGGCGATCCTTCTTGCGATCTTTTTGCGCCGGACGATATACGTCAAGTCGCCAGTTCTTTTCGTCAATCCCTTACGGCGATTTCGAAAAAAAATTACCCCGATTTTTTCAATCTTGTTAAAGATGGAAACCGCCGCAACAAACTTATCGCTTCCTTGGATAAAATGATTCCCAAACGAGGGAGCGGAATCAGAATGTTTCTGAAGGAAAAAAATGGCGATCCTATTGTTGCTTCCTACAATATTCAGGAGGCCATAAACGATTTTTATTCCATGACGCAAGAAGAAGCGGCTACGATTCTGACCGTAACGGGCAGGCTTTCGGAAATCGATTTTGACGAACGTAAAATCACGCTAGTTTATCCACCCACAAACCGTGAATTGGTATGCATTTATGACGAATCGTTGGAGGATATGCTTTTAGAGCATCCCCGCGATTATATCCAAGTTACGGGAATCGTCGTGTTCGACGAGAAAGATAATCCCAAAAAAATCCTTGACGTTAAATCGATCAAGGAAGTTGATCTTTCTCCTTTTGTCCTTTCCGATTTTAACTATGAAAATAAGTCTATGCGGTTGAAAAAAAACTTAATTTTTGAACCGAGATTGGATGAATCGAAGCAATTGCTTTGTATTGAAAATCCCGATTTAGGAATCGATATTTTTGCTTATACTCGCGACGATTTGAGTAAGGAATTATCGGATCATATGGAATTTTTATGGAGCGTGTACGCTCTAGGCGACGATTCGAAAATGACGCCGTTGGCGCAAGAATTAAAAAGAAGGTTATTATCCGCCATCGAGGAGAATGAACAAAATGCCAAAAGATAAACGCCTCGTGGAATCGTCTCTACTGAAAAAAGGTTTTTGTCAGGATAACGCGCATCATAAATTTTTCTATTATCAAACAATGGGTGGAAACCTGACTCACATCCATACTTACACAAGTCATGGCAGTAAAATGAATTCACTCGACGACTATTTATTAAATCAAATGGCGAAACAATGCCGCCTTAAAAATAAGCAGTTTTTGGATTTGGTCGATTGTTCGATGGATCGCGAAGGATACGAAAAAATTTTGCGGGAGAAGAATTTGATTGATCCTCTCGAATAGAAAAATCTTTTCATTCTCTATAACATCTTAAGGATATACTAAATGAATATGAGTCTAAAATGCCCAATTATTCTTTTCGCCATTTCGTTTTTCGCGTTATCGCCTATTTCTTATGCAACGGATTCCATATCTGAAGCCAATCTCTTCTCCGTTCTTCCCCCTCAGGCCGCCGTTGCGTTCCGCATTGTTTCCATTCAGGATATGGGCGCCCATTTCGACGCTTTTATGGAAAAGGCGGCGGGATTCACGGCGCCGGATCAAATCGAAACTATCGTAAAAAGTCCTTTCGAACTTAAAAGTCTCGACGGCATGGCCAAGGATCAATCCGTCTGGGCTTTTCTTTTTCTGAACGAGATAGACGACTACGAACCCGAAGATTATCTCGTTTGCCGCTATCCCCTCTCCGATGAAAGCCAATTTCTTGCGCAATTCCCATTGGATAAAACCGGCGATGGCGAATACGCCTCCGGCGATTTGCGGATTTGGTCGAGAGACGGCGCCGCCATCCTTTGCAAAAAGAAGGCCGAAGAGATCGTCAAAGCATGGCTAAAGGAAAAAGACTCCTTTTCCCCTGTAAAAGACTGGCCTCGGAAAAACGGCGAAGACGCTGCTCTCTGGATTAACCTTGAAAAAATCCTCGGCCAAGTCGGCGGCGAAATTGAAAAAGAGTTCGAAAATACCGTGCAGCATAAATCGGTTCATGCGGATGCCTTGATCGAAAGCGTTAGTCCCATAGCAGCCATGAAAGCGAAGTGGGGGCTGGACTTGCTGCGCCAGATCGAATCCGTACATCTTTCCCTCGGCTTCTCCGCCGAATCCGCCCTTCTCGAGAAAAATATCCGCATTCGATCTGGATCGCCGCTCGCCCAGTTTTTCGCCGCCTTCACCCCCGCCGATCCCATGCCCCTGCTTTCCGCTCTGCCGGCTCAGGGAATCCTTCATTACTTCGTCAATATTCCGCCTTGCTTTTTCGACATGTCCCGCGAACGCATCTTGCGCGATGCGACAAAAGCGGAAGCGGATGGAAAAGGATTGGGCGAAACATGGACTTTAGCCGCCAAAACGCTGACGGGTCTCCAAGCGGGCGCCGTGGAGCTGGCGGATAAAGAAGATCAGCTGGTTCAATTCACGCATCTCTTCGACGTTTCCAACCGCGAAGCGGCGTTGGAATTGGCGAAGACGCATATCGAATGGATGAAGCGCGCCGCCGCGTCTCTTTTCGACGGCGGCGAAATCCTCTGCTCCATCCAAGATCGTCCCAACGCGGGCAAAGTTGGCGAGTTTCCCTATTCCACCCTGCGCATCGCTTTTGACGCCAAAGATCCCGAATCCCCCCTAAGCAATGAACTTGCCGCTTTCAATGTAAATTTGGAATACGCCGCCGTTGCCAACGCCTTTGCCGTTTCGACGGGGAAAATCGTTCCCGTATTGCAGAAATTAAACCAACCTGCGGCGGCCTCCAACGCATCCGCCTGGCCTGCCGCCGCCGACCGCAGCGCCTTCTTCGCGGCGCGCTTCAATCTCATGCAGCAATTCAAAGCCATCCAACGAGCCCTGGCGAAAGGCCCTATCAATTTGTTAGCAGGATTGCAAATCCCCGAAGCGCCGATGGAGGGATTCGCCATCTCCGTCCAGACGAAAGGCGAAACGTTGACTGGCCGCCTAATCCTTCCATCCAAAGACATCCGCGCCGTGGTTACGCTTTTTATGGGCGAGAAGCCAGCGCTGGGAGAATAATCCCGCGCGGCGATCAATTGCCAAACGCCGTTCTCCACCAATGCTTCTAAATTAAATAACTATGGTTTCAGGTCGGCATAAAGCGTTGAATTCGCGCATTGCTTCAAATTCGGTTAGAACAAGCCGAAGAATGCCTGTAATGAGATATTTACTATTTTTGTGCTAAAATTCCATAAAGCAGGATAGCGCAATGCTGGAGGTCGTCGGCGATGAAACCCAAAACCTTAGACTGCGTGGAGATGAAACGCCAAGGCGCGGTGCTGGTTCAAGTAAAACTCCAAGGGAAAACCACGAACGAACAACTGGAATATTGGAAGCTGCGAACCGAGGAATTGTTGCAGCGTCAAGAAAAGTTGAAAAAATCCAACGATCCTTATCCATCGTCTGAGGCATCGTCTCATTGAGGCAGCCCGCCCTATGGAAACAAGGCAAGATCGATGGCGCATTGGAAACATCGCGGAGAACGCGGAAAATTTGGATGGCGCGGAAAAAATCCCCAAAGCTTTCTCCGTGAAATCCGTCGTCGATCCGAGATATCTGTGATTCAAACGCCCATCGTCCGAATCATGATATTCGCGATGAAAGAATACCCGGGTTTTTTTATCCTGAATATCCTGCAAATCCTGGCCATCCGGATTCGGACAATCCGTGCGGCGCCTTTGAAACAGGAAGGAATTGCAAATGATAATTTCTTACGATGAAGAAGTGGATGCTCTCTATATCCGTTTTCAGGAGACCACCGTGACTACAAAGCATTTAGCCGAAGGAATCGCGGCGGATTACGATCGGGAAGGCTGCCTGGCTGGAATTGAAATATTGGATGCCCTGAAGCGTTTTCAAAATCCGAAAGTTTTTCAACAGGTCATCCTTGAGAATGTGGCATGGCGCCATTAACACCGGAGCCATTCGTGCAGGTGATGCGCTCTTATCTTCTCCAGGAAGGCTGCCTTGAGGAATAACGGCCAGTGGATGGGACGCGGCGCCTGACTCCTCGTGAAGACGCTCCGCCAGGGGGGTATTTTTGTCGGAATCATGATCCCCAGGATGAAAGGACGGCCAGGATTCTTTATCCTGAAAATCCTGCAAATCCTAGCCATCCCGATTCTGACAATCCGGTCGAAGCGCCGCCCCCCGCAAGAAAACAAGATTTTTCTATTTGTTTTTTTTGCATTTTGTTGTACCTTATTTTGCATGATGGAAAACAAACCATTCGTCTCGCGAAGGATCGGGAAGCGGATGGGAATCGTTTTATTTCAAATGACATGACGCCGTCTCATTTGGCGAAGAACGTTTGACAGGAAAAAAGACGATGGAAACCGCGATTCGTCTCCATATCGAAGCCTTGCCGGAAGGTGTTTATCTCGCTACGAGTCCCGATGTTCCCGGTTTGGTGGCGGAAGGACGAAGCGTCGCCGAAGCCGCCGAAATCGCTCAAGGATTAGCGCGTAAAATCGCCGAATCCTGCCTGGAGCATGGCGATCCCTTGCCTCCGGCTTTGGCGGGGGGATTGCAGGAAGCGCAAACGTTCGATTTATTCGTCCCGGTAAGCGTCGGCTGATGGGCAGACTCTCCGGTTTTCACTATCGCGAAGTAGCGCGAAGACTCCGCAAATTGGGGTATGCGTTCGACCGTTCGGGTCCCGGCAGCCATGAGATTTGGCGGCATAAAACGACGGCCCGCAAAGTAACGATTCCGCGCCATTCCCAACCCCTGGCGGAAGGAACGCTAAGAGCCATTTTGCGGGAAGCGGATATCGCAGTCGATGATTTTTTAGACGCATGATTTCCCCAAAAACTTTCCGCTGCCAAGCCGAATCTTAGCGCCTCGTGATAAAGGCTTTTCTCCGCGCCATCCGCGAAAATCCGCGCTATCCGTGATTCGATCGTTTTTGTCCGAATCATGATTTCCCAGATGAAAGAATGACCAGGGTTTTTTATCCTGAAAATCCAGAAAATCCTGGCCATCCCGATTCGGACAATTTCATGACGAGTCCCGCCAATCTCTCCCCCCCCGCTCCGTTTATCCCTATTGGAAGAATATTCCGCCAAAAATGAATTTCGCGTAGATATTACATTATTCTCGCGGTACAATATGACAAAATCGGCGCTATAGGACAGAAAATTGGATTATTTTGCTATTGAATAACCGGTTTTATGATCTGGGAATCTTTCCTATATGGAGGGTACCATCATGAAACAGCGGAAAATTTCTTTGGCGATCATGGCGGCGTGCGTTCTTGTTTCGATGTCGGCGGTTGGGCAGAGTGGGGCGGTGTGGGTGCAGAAAAACCCCGCGACGTCTCCTCAGGCTCGTTTCGCACATGCAATGGCCTACGATGCGGCTCGTGGAAATGTAGTGCTTTTCGGTGGCAGGGATGACACGAATAGCTCGGGTGTTCTAGGGGATACTTGGATATGGAATGGAACGCAATGGACGCAGAAGAATCCCACAAGTGCTCCGTCAGCTCGTGGTGAACATAACATGGTTTATGACGATGCGCGGAATAGAGTGGTTCTTTTTGGAGGTGGGATTCACGGGGGTTCCTACCCTTACTATTCCGACACCTGGGAATGGGATGGTTCCGAGTGGACGCAAGTGGCCACAGCCGGGCCCTCTCCTCGTGGCTTGTTCGGCATGGCCTACGATAATTCGCGGAACAAAGTAGTGCTCTATGGAGGAAATCGTTACACGACTTATTATGCCGATACATGGGAGTGGGATGGAAGTCTGTGGACACAAGTAGCGTCAACTGGCCCAGGTCCTCGCGACACGCAATTCATGGCATACGACGCCAATCGGGCAAGAGTAGTTCTTTTGGGTGGGACCAATGGAATCAGCTGGCTGAAAGATACATGGGAATGGAATGGTGTTCAGTGGATTCAAAGAGACACAGCTGGGCCTGGTGGAGCAGGACGCGGTGCTGGTTGGGCAGCGATGGTTTACGATAACATTCGAAGTAAGGTTGTTCTATTTGGAGGAAATAGCGATATTTCATATGCGAATGACACTTGGGAATGGGACGGAACCCAGTGGACAGAGGTGAATGTATCTGGCCCACCAGGTCGTAGCGAACATGCGATGGCATACGACACAGCGCGTAACAAGATTGTCCTCTTTGGAGGGATAGTCAGCACAAATGCGCCAATCGCCGACACGTGGGAATTAACGTGGGATTTTACATTGACAGCGACGCCAACGCCCCCTCCAACGCCTACGAACACTCCCACCCCTACTTTTACTCCCACCCCCACCCCCGTCTTCACTCCAGTCAACCTTCCGACCATCGTCGTTCCGCTTCCCAACCTCCCCCAAGGCGCAAAGCCGCTGGAGATGGCGCTCATCCCGGCGGGGACGTTTATGATGGGATCGCCGGATAACGAGCAGGATCGGTATTCGAATGAAGGACCGCAGCACCAAGTTACGCTAACCAAATCGTTCTATATGGGAAAATACATAGTGACGCAGGCGCAATGGCAGGCGTTGATGGGGAGCAATCCATCGTCAGGTTATGGCGTTGGATCGAACTATCCTGTGTATTATGTCTCATGGAACGATTGCCAGACATTCATCCAGACATTGAACCAGCTGGGGCAAGGAACTTTCCGTTTGCCGACAGAGGCGGAATGGGAATACTCCTGCCGAGCGGGAACGACAACTCGCTTCTATTGGGGCGATGATTCGAATTACAGCCAGATCGGGAACTATGCGTGGTATAGTAATAATTCAGGGAGTCAAACCCATGAAGTCGGATTAAAACTGCCCAATGCATGGGGGCTATATGACATGAGCGGGAACGTATTGGAATGGTGCCAGGATTTGTGGGGGGGGTATAGTTCTGTGCCGCAAATAGATCCAACTGGCGCAATTAGCGGTTCGGGCCGTCCGGGACGCGGCGGCTGCTGGCTCGATGTCAATGGGGATCAACGTTCGGCCTCTCGCAACGGGCTCATCCAGGACACTACATACTTTTATGTGGGTTTTCGAGTTGTTAGAGAATATACGACACCAACACCTACGAATACTCCACCCCCTACCCCTACAAACACGCCGACTTTTACCCATACTCCAACTTATACAAGCACCCCGACATTCAACCCGATTATCACTCCGGTTCCCACCTCCTCGCCGTCAGCCGTGCAGCCGACCGTCAATTTCAGCGCCGGTTCTTATAATATCGTCGAGAACGCGGGCAAGGCTACGATTACGGTTTTACTCAGCAACGCTTACACTAGCGCCGTCTCGGTGAAATACTCAACAATGAACGGAACAGCAAGTTCCTTGTCGGATTATATATCCGCTAATGGGACGCTTTCGTTCAATCCCGGCGAAGTGAGCAAATCGTTCGATGTCTCAATTCTTGACGATTCGGTTTTTGAAGGCAATGAGACTGTCATTTTGATGTTGTCCGAACCAACGAACGCGACGTTGGCTTCCAATTACAACAATGTCATTTTGATGATTTACGACAACGATCCTACGCCCACGCCGACATTTACGCCCACGCCGAGTCCCACATCGACGCCTACGCGCATGCTGGACGCACCAACGGATACGCAGACGCCGACCTTTACCTCGACGCCGACGCCGACGAATTCGCCTACCTTCACCCCCACGAACACGCCGACGATACCGGAAGGGGTCGTATTTGCGGGATTGGTTACCCGAGGCAACATCCCGGTTGTGGGAGCCACCGTCATGCTGGGGATTTATACGGCGGAAACAAACAGCGTGGGCGTTTTCCGCATTACCGATCCTATACAACCCGGCAATTACACTATTTATGTGGTTACGTCCTACGGTATCGAATATCAAGGAACCGTGACGGTGGTTTCGGGACAACATCCTACTCATGTTATAACTCTTCCCGTATTTACTCCGACGCCCACGCCGAGTCCCACATCGACGCCGACATCGACTAACACTCCTACTATCATTGCGACTAACACGCCGACATTCACTCCAACGCATACATTCACTTTTACGCCGACGGCAACGATGACTCCGACCATTAATCCCAACTTATTGCCCAAAATAACAACTACTCTCCAGATTAATGGTGGAGCCTATAAATCTATCGCCAACGAATCCATAACGGACGTTCGTTCCGGTGATATTGTCAATCTGGAAATCCGCTTCGACGATCCTTTAGCCAGTTCGACGATGATGCCGAATGCGGATGTGCAAGCGAAAGAAACGAAACTATATGGAATGTCATTAAAAGAAAAAGGCAACAATTACGTTATCGGCGCGCTGAATATCGCAATTCCATATTCCTCGACGCGCACAGGAGAAATTATTACGATAACCATCACAGCGTTAACATCGAAATTCGAAGTTATCGAAAGGAAATATTACCTCAACGCCGCTTATTCCCCGCCAGTACCGCCGACGAATACGCCCACGGTCACGCCTACCTACACATCGACGCCGACGCGGACGCCGACGTTTTCGCCGACTAGCACTTACACGAAAACGCCTACGCCGACTAGTACTTACACGAAAACGCCAACGGCGACATTCACGCCGACAGTAACGCCGACCATTATCATCCCGGAGAATACGATCATCATCACGGACGATCTGCAAAGCGTGGACGATTTGACAGGCAAATTCGACGCCGATGCGCCGAATCAGCGGGCGTTGGCCATCCGTTGGAATTACATAGATCCCCGTTTCAAGAGTTATCATATTTATGTCAAGAAGGATAACGAGAGTCAAAGCTATATTACTACGATTACGGATACGTCGATTACTTATTACGAATGGAAGAATCCGGAATTCGGCCATTCGTATTGGTTTATCCTTTATGGAATCATCGACAATGCTTCGCCGAAGAAATTGGAAGCCCGCGGCCCGGTTTATTACTTATCAACATTAGACAATATGCCCACGCCGACGCCGTCCCATCATACGATTTCAGGATATGTTGCAGAATTCCCAGGTCCTACTGGAGGCATCGCTCGTGGCGTATCAGTGAAATTAAATCCATTAGGAATTACCACTACAACCAGCATTTTGGATGGGAGTTTTACTTTTATAAACATACCCGATGGCAATTATGTGCTAGTTGTACCTCCTAATCCATTCGGTTATTATCCGGATACGCCCGTAACGGTAGCAGGGAGCGATGTTGTAGTAGGGATTCGTCCTATAGAATATACGCCTACTAATACCCCCTCGTCAACAAAAACCCCATCTCCTACTAGTACAAAAACTTTAACGCCAACCTTTACGCCAACACATACGCCGACATGGACTCTAACATTTACGCCGCGAACGCCGTTTCCCCCGCCGGACATCCTCACCCTCATTATCATATCGCGCAACCGTCTAAATAGTCTATTCGGCCAGGATCGCGTAACGGCGCTATGGAATAAACTAAGCTCGCTGCTTGCGCATGAAACCGTACGCGGCGAGATTATCGATTTGGATCAATTTACATCCCTGCGCGACAAGTACAAAGCCTGGGATGCGGACAGCAATCTATTGTATTTAGGAACCAAAACGGAAGGTCAAGATAATATCCGTATGGCTAATGCTATAGCGGAAGATATCAAAGCGATTGTCGGGGGCAAACGCATCGAACAGAAATACGCCAAAGTGAAGTATCTCGTCATCGTCGGCTCGGACGCGGCCATTCCCTTCTACAGAGTAGAAAATCAATCGCGAACCAATAACAGCGAATTCAATTATTACAAAAAACTGGATCAAACCCATCCGCTGTCCATAGCTCTGCGCCAAGACCGGCTGTTGACGGACGATTACTACGCCGATTCCACGCCGTCGTGGATGAAATCCGACTTGGAAAAAGAATTATACCTGCCTAACGATTTGTTAGTAGGAAGGTTAGTCGAGACGCCGGAAGAGATGAGCGCCATGATCGACGCTTATCTGGGTAAAAATGGTCAAATCGATTTCGACAAAGCGTTAGTGGCGGGCAGCGATTCTTATACCAATGGAGCGGACCTGGCGGCGCAAATCCTGGCATCCGATCTGGGACGAGTAAATCGATTGCCCGATGGGGATGACCTATTCGAGTTGATAGATGCTCTAAACGCGAATAATCCCATTAATCTTCTTGGTTTGCATGGAACTCACGATAAGATTTACCGAATGAAAATGCAAATACCTTTATCATCGAAGTCTGCCAAGAATTATATTGAAACTCTTCTCGGCTCCATCGTACTGAACTGGGGAGGCCACGGCGGTCTGAACCTCGACCGGAGAATCGCCAATCCCACGAAAGAATACGATAATTTCACCGATGTATTCATGAAGACCGGAGTAGGGGCCTACTTAGGAACCACTGCTTTTGCTGGATCAAGCCGGGAAAGCATCGGCTTTACGGAACTGTTGGGATTGCGATTCATCGATGCGCTGATATCGGGCACGGCATCTATGACTGTAGGAGAAGCTTATCAAAAAGCCAAGCGTGAATACTGGCTCAACGAAAGCAACGGCCTAGCGGATT